>NZ_KZ627140.1:94874-126834 GCF_001811075.1 Rothia sp. HMSC069C03 | reverse complement strand
AATTGCTCTGCCAATTGAGCTAGAGGCGCTTATTTGTTTTTCAGGGCTTCCCCTGCAACAAGTAAATACTATACGGCATTCCGCAAGTACCCGCAACTCGAGTGAGCATGAACTGCATCACATATTTGTCGAGTGTTGTTATTGGGCCTGAAACAGCAAGAATCCGGCGCCCCACCCCTCCCCTATAGCGGGGTGAGAAGTGGAACGCCGGATTCTTAGAAAGCTATTGCTGAGCTACCGTTTAGCGAGCGACGGAACCTTCGGTGTAGTCGTCGTTTGCGGAATTCCAGGAGAACAGCTCGCGCAGCTTGCGGCCGGTTGCCTCGATGGGGTGTGCCTCGCCCTTTGCGCGCAGTTCCTTGAACTCGGGGCCGCCTGCAGCCTGGTCTTCCATGAAGCGCTTTGCGAAGTTGCCGTTCTGGATGTCTGCCAGGACAGCCTTCATGTTTTCCTTGACCTCGGGGGAGATTACGCGGGGGCCGGAGACGTAGTCGCCGTACTCTGCGGTGTCGGAGATGGACCAACGCTGCTTAGCGATGCCGCCTTCGATCATCAGGTCAACGATGAGCTTGAGCTCGTGCAGGACCTCGAAGTATGCAATTTCGGGCTGGTAGCCTGCTTCGGTGAGGACCTCGAAGCCGTACTGGACAAGCTGGGAGGTGGAGCCGCAGAGGACTGCCTGCTCGCCGAACAGGTCGGATTCGGTCTCTTCGGTGAAGGTGGTCTTGATGACGCCTGCGCGGGTTGCACCGAGGCCCTTTGCGTAGGACAGTGCCAGTGCGAGTGCTTCGCCGGATGCGTCCTTCTCGACTGCGACCAGGGCGGGAACGCCGCGGCCTGCTTCGTATTCGCGGCGGACGGTGTGGCCGGGTCCCTTGGGGGCAACCATTGCAACGTCGACACCCTCGGGTGCGGTGATGTAGCCGAAGCGGATGTTGAAGCCGTGTGCGAAGAACAGTGCGTTGCCGGGCTTGAGGTTCGGCTCGATGCTCTCTGCGTAGACCTTTGCCTGGACCTGGTCCGGGGTCAGGATCATGATGACGTCTGCTTCTGCTGCTGCTTCTGCGACGGTTGCGACGCGCAGGCCTTCTGCCTCAGCCTTGGCGCGGGACTTGGAGCCCTCGGACAGACCGACGATGACCTTCACGCCGGAGTCACGCAGGTTCAGTGCGTGTGCGTGGCCCTGGGAGCCGTAGCCGATAACTGCTACGGTGCGACCCTGGATCAGGGAGAGGTCTGCGTCGTCGTTGTAGAAAATGGTTGCTGCCATTTCTTCTCCTCAGTAAGTTTGGTATGCGGCCCAGGCTGGGCTCAACATTGACTATTCTACTTGATAGCTTTTGGGGTACAGGTTTACGAGAGTACTTCTCAGATTTTGGCTGGAAGTCTTTGTACCCTGCTTGGTCGGGGTGGGTACCGGGATTTTCGGTACCGGGGTTTACTGCACCGAGCTTTTCAGTACCTGGCGCTCCCCCGCCCACACTGCGAATATGTGGTTTCGGTGGTGCGGGCGGGAGTGCTGCTACAGGGGTAGCGTGGGGTGCGCTAGATGCGTTCGCTCATGGCGCGCGGGCCGCGTGCCAGGGCGATGGTGCCTGCGCGAACGATTTCGCGGATGCCGAAGGGTTCCAGTACTTCCAGCAGTGCGTTGAGCTTTTCCTGGGAGCCGGTTGCCTCGATGACAACGGACTCGGGGGAAACGTCAATCACGGATGCGCGGAACAGGGTGACTGCCTGAACGATCTGCAGGCGGACTACGGGGTCTGCCTTGACCTTAATCAGGATGTGGTCGCGCTGGGTGGAGGATTCGGCGGGCAGTTCAACGACCTTGAGCACGTGAATGAGCTTGTTCAACTGCTTGGTGATCTGCTCCATGGTGTGTGCGTCACCTTCGGTGACCACGGTGATACGGGAGACACCGGGGTTTTCGGTGGGACCCACAGCCAGGGAGAGGATGTTGAACAGTCGGCGGGAGAACAGGCCGGAGACGCGGGTGAGAACGCCCGGCTTGTCTTCTACCAGAACGGACAGAGTGTGCAGAGCCATTAGTTCTCTCCCTCACGATCGAACTCGGGCGAAGTGTTCTTCGCAATCCAAATCTTGTCATTAGATACGCCTGCCGGGACCATGGGCCAGACGAGGGCGTGGGGGCTGACGGTGAAGTCAATGACGACGGGGCGGTCGTTGATTTCGAGGGCAGCCTTGATGGTTGCGTCCACGTCTTCGTCGCGTTCGCAGCGGAAGGTTGCGCAGCCGTATGCTTCGCCGAGCTTGACGAAGTCGGGGATGCGTACGGTGCCGTGGCCGTCCTTCAGGTCGGTGTTGGAGTAGCGTTCGTCGTAGAACAGGGTCTGCCACTGGCGCACCATGCCGAGGGAGGAGTTGTTGATGATGGCAACCTTAATGGGGATGTTGTTCTGTGCGCAGGTGACCAGTTCCTGGTTAGTCATCTGGAAGCAGCCGTCGCCGTCGATGACCCAGACGGTGGAGTCGGGGTGTGCGACCTTTGCGCCCATGCCTGCGGGTACGCCGTAGCCCATGGTGCCCAGGCCTGCGGAGCTGACGAAGTGGCGGGGGCTTTCTTGTTGGATGTAGTGTGCACCCCACATCTGGTGCTGGCCAACGCCGGTGACGTAGTATGCGTCGGGGCCGGTGAGGGCGCTGATGCGCTCGAGGACGTATTCGGGCGAGCCGAGGCCATCCTTGGGCTTTTCGTAGCCGAGGGGGTATTCCTTGCGGATTGCGTTGAGTTCGTTCCACCACTCGGTGAGGTTCGGCAGCTGGTCTGCGAACTCGGTGGAGAGCAGCTCGATCAGTTCGGGCAGCACGTACTTGAGGTCGCCGACGATCGGCACGTCTGCGAAGCGGATCTTGGAGATTTCGGCGGGGTCAACGTCGATGTGGATGACCTTGGCTTCGGGGGCGAAGGAGTCGACCTTGCCGGTGACGCGGTCGTCGAAGCGTGCGCCGAGGGTGATGAGCAGGTCGGACTTCTGCATTGCGGTCACGGCGGGGACGGTGCCGTGCATGCCGGGCATGCCGAGGTTCTGGGGGTCGGAGTCAGGGAACGCGCCGATTGCGTTGAGGGTGGTGACGACGGGTGCGCCGATGAGCTTAGCCAGCTTGTGGAACTCTTCGGAAGCACCTGCGCGAACCAGGCCACCGCCGACGTAGAAGACGGGGCGCTTGGATTCGGTGATGAACTTAGCTGCTTCGTGAATCTGCTTGGAGTGGCCGCGGGTGACGGGGGTGTAGCCGCGCAGCTCCAGGTCCTCAGGAATGCCGCGGTATTCCATCATGCCGACCTGTGCGTCCTTGGTGACGTCCACGAGCACGGGGCCGGGGCGGCCGGTGGATGCAATGTGGAATGCTGCTGCGAGCGCGCGAGGGATGTCCTGCGGGTCGGTGATCATGAAGGAGTGCTTGGAGATGGGCATTGCCATGCCGACGATGTCAGCTTCCTGGAATGCGTCAGAGCCCAGCAGCTTAGTGGACACCTGGCCGGTGATTGCAACCAGGGGGATGGAGTCCATGTTTGCGTCTGCGATTGCGGTCAGCAGGTTGGTTGCGCCGGGGCCGGAGGTTGCGATGCACACGCCGGTCTTGCCGCTGGACACTGCGTAGCCCTGAGCGGCGTGGCCTGCGCCCTGCTCGTGGCGGACCAGGATGTGGCGGACCTTCTTGGAGTCGTACAGGGGGTCATAGGTCGGCAGAATTGCGCCGCCGGGCAGGCCGAATACGTCAGTCACACCCAGGTCTTCGAGGGTGCGGACGATTGCCTGAGAACCGGTCATGCGTTCTGCGGGAGCGTTTGCCGCGTCATCAGAAGTGGAAAATCCCATGGTCATGGAAATGCCTCGTGTCTTAATGGTTCTTCGTTGTATTCAATGTTTTGCGTGGGGGTTGTGTGATCCTCACGTGTCCTATGCCCGGGGGTGCCAAGCTATAAAAAATACCCCTCGCTGTTGGTGGTAGCGTTAGGGGCGCTTAGTCGCAGTGAATTGACCCTGTTGCGCGCCCTAGGCGACGAGTACAAGGTTGATAATTCGCTGGTACATTGCTGTCTTCACCCTTCTATGGTGAAGCCCCGGGAGGGGGTGAGTCAAATCTCTATGGGGTGTCGTGGCGGTTTTTACACGGAAACCCCCAAGTCAACCTTCTTCTTTCATGATGTGGACACCTTGAGCGTGTGCGTGGATTCTGGCGCTGGTTTTTGAACGGGTGAGAAAAACTCGCTTTTTTGGATGTCATTGGGCGTAATATGTGCGAATACTCGTGACCTTCGTTGGTTGCCCCGGTAGACTGATGCTATGACCGAACCGATTATCACGGTCGCTGATGAGCTGACCGAAGCAAGTAAGTACGCAGAGGTTATCGACCCCCGTAACTCTGTTGAGAGTAGCGAGTTTTTGACGGGTGAGGAACTCATTCGGGTTCTGCACCCGGTTTTTGACGAGCAGATTATTAATTACGGTGCATACAATTTGGTGTATGCGACGGGCCGTGCTGTTTACCGTAATCCTGATTTGGCGTTGCATCAGTCTCCTGATCAGCAACATTTTATTGTTGGGTATCAAGATGCGCCTGATGAGGTGATTATTGCTCCGGTGAATTTGCCGGCGTTGACGCCTGCGGGTACGGCGACGACGATTGATAATACAAATGCTCTGCATGCGTATCGTGTGGGTGATGATGCGGTGACGCTTGAGTCGGTGAATGGCAGCTCGTTTTATTTGTCGTTTGAGGATAATGTTGAGGTTGCAACTCGTTTTGGCGTTGGTTTGTTGGAGCAGGGTAAGGATGTGGAGGATTTCCGCGAGTTTGTGACGCGGATTTGGCCGGTCCTGTAACAGAGACTTTTTGAAATGATTGCCCGCTACTGTCTTGTGACGGTGGCGGGCTTTCGCATGCCTGCACGCAACCATGTTGAACGCTTGAGGGGCGGTGCACATCCTCGCTCCTACAGGGGCACCCACCCTCGCTTCGCTTCGGGCACCCTGATGTCGCTACGGACGGCACCGGCACCTCGGCGCGCACCAGACCACCAAGCAACACGCTAAAAGGCGACAGCCCTACACGCAAAACACCCAACCACCAGGCAACAGACTAAAAGGCGACAGCCTCCCCCGCCATAGTTCGCTAGGCACGGGGCACACATACTGAACCACCGCACATCTACCGCAACCCCGACGGGACCGAAGCGTACCCCGAATACCGATACACGCAGAGGTGCATATATCCTCTGCCGCGACATCAGGGTGTCCGAGCTCTGCGAGGACGGGTCCCATGCAGGAGCAAAGAGGATAATATGCACCTCGCACGACAAAACTGCATTTACTGAGGGAACGCAAAAATCCCGCCGATTCCGAAGAATCAGCGGGATTTTCTTTGAAGTGCGCCCCCTGGGACTCGAACCCAGAACCCATTGATTAAGAGTCAATTGCTCTGCCAATTGAGCTAGAGGCGCTTGCTTGTTTCAAGGTTTCCCTTGCAACAGAAAAATACTATACGCGAGTTTTTGTGGTGTGCGCAAGTTGATTTGACGTGAGTCTGGACACATTGTTTGGGTGGGGTGTGTGGGACACTAGACTGTGTGTATTGCATGGGGCGCGTCCGCCCTTGGTACTGTGTGGGGCGCATCCACCGCTCCCCTGCTGTTCCCTGTTGATGTTTTGAGGAGTTATTGATGAGCGTTCGTCTTGAGCCGGGTACCCCGGCGCCTGCTTTTACCCTTGCTGACGCTTCGGGTAAGGAGCACAGTCTGAGTGATTATGCGGGCAGCAAGGTGATTTTGTATTTTTACCCGAAGGCGTCGACTCCGGGTTGCACTAAGGAGGCGTGCGATTTCCGCGATAATTTGGCCTCGTTGAAGTCGTTGGGTTACGTGGTGTTGGGTGTTTCTCCGGATTCGCCGGCGGCTATTGCTCGTTTTGTGGAGAAGGAGTCGTTAACGTTCCCGCTGCTGTCTGATGCTGATCATGCGGTGGCTGAGGCGTATGGTGCGTGGGGTGAGAAGAAGAATTACGGCAAGGTATATGAGGGCCTGATTCGTTCGACGTTTGTGATTGATGAGCAGGGTGTTATTTCTGTGGCTCAGTACAATGTGCGTGCGACGGGTCATGTGGCGAAATTGCGTCGTGATTTGGGTATTGACCCGAAGTAGAGTCACGTTTTCTGGGGTTTGCGTATCGCCGTTCTGTTACTTCTTGAGGGGGTTGTTGTTCGGCGTGTTTGCGGACTTTTTGCCCTATGAGGGCTTCTTTTAAGGCTTGGAGAACCTTGGTTCCTGGTGTACACTAATTTTTTGTTGCCTCAGACGCATGCATCTTCGGATGTGGGGTGACGCTACGCGCGAGTGGTGAAATTGGCAGACACGCAGGATTTAGGTTCCTGTGCCTTATGGCGTGGGGGTTCAAGTCCCCCCTCGCGCACACACATTCACATTGGGCCCGCCGTCACGGTTTTCGTGGCGGCGGGTTCTCTTGTATGTGCCTTGCCGAGGTGGGGGTGTCTCGCCCGGTTGGGTATTGAACCGTTATCCTGAGAAATAAGCATCCGCGACGGAAGAGAGGACCCTCCCGTGCAGCATCAGCCTTATGCATCGTCAGCTGTTGGCAGTTCTGATGCGCTGCTGCGAGCCACTGCCGGCTCGAGTGGCTTGAGTCGACGTGCCGTTTTGCGTTTTGGCGCGCTTTTTAGTGCTGGTTTGGCGCTTTCTGCGTGTTCTGGTCAGCCTTCTGCTGGTTCTTCGGCGAGTACGAGCGCGTCCTCTGCTGATGCGCGTCGTGTGTTTCGTTTTGCGCAGGGTGCGGCGCCGTTGGGTTTGGATCCGGCGTTGTTTCCTGTGGCGAGTACGTATCAGGTGACGGCGCAGGTTTTGCAGACGTTGTTGGTGGCGAATCATTACACGGGTGATCCTGAGGTTCAGGATTCGTTGTGTAGTGAGTGGACGGTTTCTGATGACCGTTTGGTGCATACGTTTGTGTTGCGTGAGGCGCATTTTAGTAACGGTTCTGCATTGTCTGCGGATGCTGTGGTGCAGAATTTCCAGAGGTGGCAGGCGTTGGCTACGGGTGAGGGCACTGCTGCTTTGGCGATGCCTGCTCAGCCGTTGTTTGCGTGGGGTTTTGGTGTGCCGAAGCCGGGTTCTATCGATCCTTCGGCGGTGGAGCCTGCGCCTGTTCAGGCGTCTCCGTCGGGTGCGGCTACTCCGTCTGTCTCTGCAAGTGCTTCCCCGTCTGCTTCTGCGAGCGCTTCTGATGCTGCGCATCCAGATGAGAAGAAGGGTGCGCAGCACGCTTCTGCGCCACATACGGTGCAGTCTTTCTTGCCGCTGGTTTCGTCGGTGGTGGCGAAGGGTAACTCCGTGGTGGTGACTTTGTCGCGTCCTTCTCTGGCGTTCCCGCGTATTTTGACGCAGCAGGCGTTCGGCATTATTGATCCTTCGCTTTTTGGTGCTGACCAGAAGCTGACGGGCACCCCGGTGGGTACGGGTGCATTCCGTGTGGAGTCGTTCGAGGCTGGCACGGTGCGTCTGCTGAAGAATACCCATTTTGATGGTCAGGCACCTGAGCTGGATGAGATTCAGATTTCGACCCTCACTTCGTCGGATAAGCGTTATTTTGCGCTGATGGAGGGTCATATTGATGCGTGTGATCAGGTGAATTCAACTGACCTGGGTCAGTTGGCGCGTGATGGCTATCAGACTCCTGGCCGTGACCCGTTCTCGCTGGTGTATTTGGGCTTGAACACGGCGCATCCGGTGTTGAAGAATATTTCGGTGCGTCGCGCTATTTCGCATGCTGTGGATCGCGGTGCGTTGCGTCAGTATTATCCGCAGGGCACCTCGGATGCGCAGACGCTGATTTCGCCGTCGTTCCGAATTAAGGCTGATGATGCGAAGGATTACACGGACCGTAATCAGGATATGGCGCGCTCGCTGCTGGCGGCTGCTGGTTATGACAATCAGGTGATTGAGTGCTACTACCCTGCCGATGTTTCTCTGCCGTGGATGGATACTCCGCAGAAGGTGTATTCGGAGATGGTGGGTTCGCTGATTGAGGTGGGTTTGAATATTAAGCCGGTGCCGTTGCCGTGGGCTGAGTATTTGAAGAAGAGCCGTGATGTTTCTTCTGAGCGCGGTATTACGTTGGCTGGTTTCTACGGCATGTACCGTGACCCGTATGCGTTCTTTGGTCCGGTGTTGGCGCAGTTGATTGCGGAGCATCAGGTGCGTTCGTTGATTACGAATGCGCCGACGGATATGACGACGGGTTTGACTAAGAAGAATTCTGATTTTCCGTCGTCGCGTGGTGCGGATTCGAATGTGCAGATTTCTGCGACTCCGAGCCCGCAGCCGAGTTATTCGCCGGATCCGTTGTCTCCGGAGGAGGAGGCTTCGGCTTCGCCGAGCCCTTCGGCGACTCCTTCACCGTTGCCTACTGCTGCGGCAGTGGCGCCGTCGCCTCGTTTTACTGAGGTGATGGAGGCGATTCGTACTGCGGATTCTGCTGTTTCGGTGGATTCGCAGCGTGAGTTGTATGCGAAGGTTGTGTCTCAGTTGGGTCAGTTTATGCCGGCGGTTCCGTTGTTGAATGTGACGTCTAAGGTGGCTGTGAGCCGTGAGGTTCAGGGTTATCAGACGGAGCAGAATGCGATTGAGCTGTTTGGAAAACTGCGTAAGTTGTAGATAGTTCAGGTTTGAGTGTTGCATTGTGCACATGTTTGGCGTGTCTGGAGGGTTTTTGCCTTCCAGGGAAGCTAGCATGTGAACTGCAACACTCTCCTGTTATTTGCTGATTCTAGCTATGCCTCCCCCGCTAAAAGGAGTAGGCTAGATGATGTACCCCACAGTCATTGTGCCCAAGGACGGGCACCCTCACCCTAAGGGAGAATTCAGTGGTAGCACGTACTGAACGAACCGACGTCGTCCTGGTCGGCGGCGGCATCATGAGCGCCACCCTCGGCGTGTTCCTCAAGGAGCTCGAACCGACCTGGAATATTATCCTGCTCGAACGTCTCGACAAGGTTGCTCAGGAATCCTCCAACCCCTGGAATAACGCAGGTACCGGCCACTCGGCACTGTGCGAGCTCAACTACGCTCCCGCTGGTCCCGACGGTACTGTCTCCGCGGCCAAGGCGCTGAACATTAACGAGCAGTTCCAGGTTTCCCGCCAGTTCTGGGCCTCCCTGGCTGAGAAGAATATTCTGACGGACACCAGCTTCATCAACCCGGTACCCCACATGTCCCTGGTCTTCGGCGAAGACCACTCCAAGTACCTAGCTGCACGCTACGACTCTTTCCGCAAGGAGAAGCTCTTCGAGCGTATGCAGTTCTCCAATGACCGCGAGAAGATTGGCGAATGGGCACCGCTGACCGTCAAGGGCCGCAAGGGTAACGAGCCGATGGCCGCTACCTGGTCCCCCGAAGGTACCGACGTGAACTTCGGCTCCCTCACCGAGCAGCTGGTCGATTACCTACAGACCAAGGGTGTTGAGGTTCGCTACGGCTACCAGGTCACCAACCTGAACCGCGAGTCGAACGGCTCCTGGCAGGTTCAGGCGATTAACCGCACCAACAAGAATGAGCCTCTGAGCATCAACGCGAAGTTCGTGTTCCTCGGTGCCGGCGGTGGCGCCCTGGGCCTGTTGCAGAAGTCCGGCATTGAAGAGGGTAAGGGCTACGGCGGATTCCCCGTCTCCGGTCTGTTCCTGCGCAACACCCACGAGGCAACCGCAAACCAGCACAACGCTAAGGTGTACGGTCAGGCTTCGGTGGGTGCACCTCCCATGTCTGTCCCCCACCTGGACACCCGCTACGTGGACGGCAAGCGCGCCCTACTCTTCGGCCCCTACGCCGGTTTCAAGACGAACTTCTTGAAGCAGGGTTCCGTACTGGATCTGCCGAAGTCCCTGCGCCTGCACAACCTGTACCCCATGACCCGTGCAGGTCTGGATAACTTCTCCCTGGTCAAGTACCTGCTCACCGAGCTGTTGCAGAACAAGAACGCTCGCCTGGAGACCCTGCACCAGTACTACCCCGAGGCTGACGGTAGCGAGTGGGAGCTCATTGAGGCTGGTCAGCGCGTCCAGATCATGAAGAAGGACGCGAAGAAGGGCGGCATCCTGCAGTTCGGTACCGAGGTTGTTTCTGCAGCTGACGGCTCCATTGCGGCTCTGCTGGGCGCATCCCCCGGTGCTTCTACTGCGGCTCCGATTATGCTGAACCTGCTGGCTAAGTGCTTCCCCTCCAAGATTGCCGGTTGGGAGCCCCGCATCAAGGAGCTCATCCCCGGTTACGGCGTGAAGCTCAACGACAACCCGGACCTGGCTGATGAGGTTATGGCTCACACCGCTAAGGTTCTGGGTATTCACAACTAGTTTTCAGTTAGGCTCAGCAGGTAGCTTTATACCCTAGCTGACGAGCCTTTCTGAGGCTTTTCGGGGCTGTTACCCTCTCTAACTGACCGACAGGTCAGCTATCTGCACTCGCAGAAAAATGCGGGAGGGTCAGAAAACCCTATAATGTCACCGCAGGGGCGGGAAGGACAGCTCATTGTTCTCCTCGCCCCTTCTGTGCGCCCACACGCTAAAGCTACTAGGCGCACCACTGTGTACACCCCACTCATTCAAGGAGCCCCATTGGCTGCACACACCGGCTCTTCCACGGACACCTCCTCATCCAAGGTATCCGCCGGAGCTCGACGCGGACTCTTCTCCCGTAAGAAGAAGCCCGCGGCCCCCAAGTACGCAAGCGTGAAACTGCGCGACTTCCCCAAGGGAAGCATCCTCTACATTCTGCGCCGTGCCATCTACAAATTCGGCGCAAACGGCGCAAGCGACATGGCGGCAGCACTCACCTACTTCACCGTGCTGTCCATCTTCCCCGCCCTGCTGGCGATTGTCTCCCTACTGGGCGTATTCGGTCACGGTGAGGAAAGCGCCGCCGTCATCCTCGCCTTCCTCAAGGACAACGCGCCCGCCCAGATGTACGCCATTATGGAAGACCCCATCAAGCAGATTACCGGCGACCATGGCGCAGGATTGGTGCTATTGACCGGTATCCTCAGTGCGATCTGGTCCGCCTCCGGGTACACCGGATCCTTCGGACGAGCTCTCAACACGGTCTACAACGTGCGTGAAGGCCGCCCCGGCTGGATTCTCAAGCCGCTGAACGTCTTCGTCACCACCGTGATTATCATCCTCATGGTACTCATGATGCTCATGCTGCTGATGGGCGTAACCGTCCTGGACATGGTCGGTCGGTATGTACCCAAAACCGTGGATATGGAGCTCATCAAGCTCATCTGGCTTAACGGCCGCTGGGTCCTCATCCTATTCATGGCAATCGCCCTGATCACCCTGCTGTACGCCGCCACCCCGAACGTGCGCCGCTTCAAACAGTGGAAGCTCTCCCCCGGTGCGGCGCTGGCACTCTTCGGCATGGGCCTGGGCGGTTTCGGTTTCACCCTCTACGCCAATAACTTCAGCAAGTACAACGCCACCTACGGCCTTATTGGTGGTGTAATCGTGATGCTGCTGTTCATCTGGATCATGAATAATATGCTCCTCTTCGGTGCGCACCTGGACGCAGAAATCATGCTCATGCGCCAGGTACTCGCCGGCGAAGACGACCACGGACACCTGAAGGTTCAGCCGCGCAGCACCACCGCATCCCGTGCGATGAAAGAACAGAGCGAACGCCTCATGTCCGCCGGACGCGAATTGCAGCAGCAGGCGGCAGGCCAGGACATGCTCCCCAAGCCGAAGGGCCCCTCCATTGCGGATCGCGTGCAGAAGGCGGTGGACACTAACACCACCATGATTCGCACGTTCATTGCCGATGGTAAGGAACGCATCGAAAACGGCAAGGAGCAGCTGCAAAATCAGGCTAAGGCCGATGCCGCCGAAACTCAGGCTTCTGAGGCAACCGCGGCGAAGGCAGAAGCGAGCGCGAAGGTTGACTCTCAGCAGGAGGCGCTCTTCGACCAGGGCACCGATAACTCAACCGGTGCGGCACAGAAGAACTAAGCGGCAGCTCAGCTGAGCGCGTACCGCCTCAAAGTATCAAGGGCGCGGGACAGAAACCCTGCGCTGGTCACTAAGATAGAACTATGACCAGTGCAGATTTCTCTCCCGCGCCCTTTGCCGTACCCAATGCTGTTGTACCCGGCACTACCCTGCCCGACCTCGAGTACACCCTCTACCAGCCGCAGCAGCTCAAAAGCCGCGTCCCCGCTCTCATGATTCACGGCTTTGCCACCCGCGGCGAACAGCTCTACGGCGGCACCAGCTGGATTCGCCAATACCTGCGCGCCGGATACCCCGTGCTGATTGTTACCCTGCCCTACCACTCAGACGAATACCTCAAAGACCCCGAATCCATGCACGCCATCGATTGCAAGCTCCCCGACAACACGAGCGTGCGCAGCCGCACAATTCCGTTCGATTCGGTGCCCCCTGTCGATGCGGCAGGTCAGCCGCTGACCCCCATGCACCTGTTCACCAACCTGCTCGCCCAGCTGCTGCGCACTGTCGCCACCGAGAACGACCTCGGCGTTGAGCTGGAGCCCCGCGCGCACGTTATTGGCTTCTCCTTCGGCGCCCGCGTCGGCTGGGAACTCGCCCTCACTCACCCGGAGGCGGTCGCCTCCCTCACCCTGGGCGGTCTGCCCCTGCACGACCACCTCATCACCCTGCGCGCCATGCTCGAAGCGCACGAGGGTACCAGCGTCACGGCGGATAGTGAAACCCCGGCGGCAGACTCCACCGACGAGGCGGTTGCCTCCTTCACCTCGATTATTGACAACTCCCCCATTCAGCCCGACGCGCTGCTGAAGTTCGTGCGGATTCCCTTCGGCCCGTTCTTCAACGTGCCCGCCCTGCGTGCCGGATCCCCGGACCTACCTGCCGGTCACCCGGGCGCGCATCCGCACGCACCCGTTGCGGTCGTGCTCGGCGACGCGGACACCATCGCCGCCGACGGTGCGGAACTCTACGACATGGTGCGCGGCAACAACCCGCTCAACCGCTTCATCTCCCTACCCGGCCGCGACCACGTCAACGCGCTGACCTCGGGTGCGTTCCGACGCGGTGCGCTCGCTTTTGCAGCAGAGGTGGAGGCGGCAGAGGTAAACGCGGCAAGGTAGAAGCGTCTGAGTAGGCAGCCGCAGGCTACGGTGTCCGGGTTCCGGGCGGAATAAGCGACAACGTCATAAAACGTCAAATTCGCGGGGGTGCTTCACTATCAGCTTTATCGTGCACCAGGTGCGCCAATGCTCGTAGAATGGGAACGTATCAAAAAACCTTTATCTGCGGTTGGGTCTCAACCGCACCTCAGCAAAGGAGCACCATGCACAAGGTTAAGGCTGTCGTAGCCCTCGCCCAGGACGCACCCGTCACCGTCACCACCATCAACGTACCCGACCCCGGCAAGGGCGAAGCACTCGTCAAGGTCCTCACCTGCGGTGTCTGCCAGACCGACCACCACTACGTCACCGGCGGCGTCGGCCAGGACTTCCCCTACCTGCTCGGCCACGAATCCGCAGGTATCGTCGAGGCTGTCGGCGATGACGTCACCAACATCGCCCCCGGCGACCTGGTCATCCTCAACTGGCGTGCAGTCTGCGGCGAATGCCGCGCATGCCGCAAGGGCCAGCCGCAGTACTGCTTCGCAACCCACAACGCAACCCAGAAGATGACCCTCGAGGACGGCACCGAGCTCACCCCCGCACTGGGTATCGGCTCCTTCGCAGAGAAGACCCTCGTCGCAGCAGGTCAGTGCACCAAGATCACCGCTGACATCAGCCCCGAACAGTACGCAGCAATCGGTCTGCTCGGCTGCGGTGTCACCGCAGGTCTGGGCGCTGTGCTGAACACCGGTGAGCTCAAGCGCGGCGAGTCCGTCGCAGTCATCGGTTGCGGCGGCGTCGGCACCGCAGCAATCGCAGGCGCACAGCTCGGTGGTGCAACCACCATCATCGCCGTCGACATCGACGAAGAGAAGCTGGCACGCGCACGCGAGCACGGCGCAACCCACACCGTGAACTCCTCCAAGGTCGACCCCGTCGAGGCCATCAAGGAACTCACCGGCGGCTTCGGTGCAGACCTCGTCATCGACGCTGTCGGCATCGCCCCCACCTTCAAGCAGGCATTCGAGGCACGCGACCTGGCTGGCCGCGTCGTCCTCGTCGGCGTGCCCGCACCCGGCACCACCTGGGACATCCCGCTGGATGAGGTCTTCGGCCGCGGCGGCTCCATCAAGAGCGCATGGTACGGCGACACCCTGCCCTCCCGCGACTTCCCCGAATTCGTGGACCAGTACCTGCTCGGCCGCCTCGATCTGGACGGCTTCGTCTCCGAGCACATCCGCCTCGAAGACGTCAACGAAGCATTCGAAACCATGAAGACCGGCCGCGTGCTGCGCTCGGTCGTGGAACTCTAGGAGCGTAGCGTGAGCGAACGTATTGAACGAGTCGTCACCTCCGGCACCTTCTCGCTGGACGGCGGCTGCTGGGACGTCGACAACAACGTCTGGATTATCGGCAATGACTCCTCCGTGATCATCATTGACCCCGCCCACGACGTCGACAAGATCTCCCGCACCGTCGCAGGCCGCACCGTGGAGAAGATCCTGCTGACCCACGCCCACGACGACCACATCCGCAGCGCCAAGGAGGCGGCAGAACGCTTCGGCGCACCCGTCTATCTGAACCCCGCAGACCGTGTGCTCTGGGAAATGGTGTACCCCTCCTGGGACTTCGACCACGAACTGGCTGACGGCGATGTAGTGCGCGTCGGCGACACCGACCTGAAGGTCCTCGCCACCCCCGGCCACTCCCCCGGCTCCGTGTGCTTCTACGCGCCCACCCTCAGCTGGGAGAACAGCGAAGGCGTCGTCTTCTCCGGCGACACCCTCTTCAACGGCGGCCCCGGCGCAACCGGACGCTCCTACAGCGACTTCGACACCATCATCGAGTCGATCTCGACCCGCCTACTGACCCTGCCCGAGTCCACCGCGGTCCTCACCGGCCACGGCGACAGCACCGGCATCGGCCTGGAAGCACCCGAGCTTCCGGCATGGATCAAGCGCGGTCACTAAACCGGTAGGCCTCACGCTGAATTCTCACACGGAGGTTCTCAGGCTGAGGCTCACCACAAACCGAGCACGGTACACAAAAGGCGGATGCCCCGCCACCTTCTGCAGGTGGCGGGGCATCCGCCTTTAAACATGCGCTAATTACGTTCCAATTGATCCCAAGGAGCCAGCTGCTCCTCACGCTCCTTACGCCACAAATAGCCAAACAAATGACCCAACGCAAAATACAGAGTCGCAATAATCACCGGAACCATAAACGCATTACGGTAATACGGAGCATCGCCCATATAGCCGCCCCACATGCTACCCAACGCCATGCCAATGCCCAGCATCGAACGAGTAAAGAAGCTCGCCTGAGCATCTGGAATACGCTTCATCGAACGATTCAACGACAGCTCATGACAGGCAAAAGCCACACCCAGCGCTGCACCGCAGAACACCAAAGCATAGAAAATCGTGGACGTATCATCACTCACCGGCAAATACAGGACACTCATAATCAGCAGAACGCCGCTCACCAGCCAACCATGCCACGGGTTCACCGAACGGGCACCCAAAACCACGGGGAAAGCCACAAGCACCATCGCGCCGGTACCGGTCGCGACCATCGCCATGAACAGGTTCATCGAACCGTGAATCAGCGAGAAGCCCAGCAGACTCGAACCGACCGCGCCCATACTCGCACCCAGAAGCACCAGACCAAGAATCACCACCACCGTCTGCTTATTCGGGCGGACCAGGTTTTTCGCCGGAGACATGCAAAGACGCGAAATATCCGGCAGCCACATCGGCGCGGCCAGCACCACAATGAACAGCAGCGCATCCAGAATCATCGTGATCCAGAAGCCCGCATACTCATGATTCGGGGTGATGTATGCATCGCCCAGCCACACCAGCAGAGCACCCAGCGGGTACATCGACAGGTTCGCCGTCGTACCCCAAGAAACAGCCGTCGACAAGCGAACATCAGTGTACTTATAGTTGCGGCAGTACAGCGGCTCCAACGCAAACGGCGTCCACGGCGGAGTCGTAAAACCCATCGCCACGCAAGAGAGTGCAGTGTACATCGTACTTACATTATTCGGGTCAACCGTCAAACGCCAACCAATGACCAGCATATTCAGCACCGCAGCAATATTCAGCACCGACGTAATCGCCAGCAACGCCCTCAAACCCAGGGCACGCACCAGCATTGGGCCGAGCATAATCTGCACCGAACACGCAACAGCAAACGCCGCCACCGCATAGCCGCCATCATGCACACTACCCAGGTGGCTCGCCAACAGAATATACAGCGCAAACGCCGAAGAAGCCGACGGAACGTGGAACAGAATCGTCAACACATTACGGGCAAAACCCTCATCACGGAGCACACCGCGCAGATGGTAACGCTGCTCCTTACCGTTACGCAGAAACAACGCCCAATGCTGACGCAAAATATCCGGTAGCGAGACGTTCGTATTAACCTCATCCGCAGCCGGCATCGGTCGCGGCGGCAACTCCTGCAACACGTGCTCATTACTGCGCACCACATCCATCAAAGACGTACCCGGAACCGTGGGAATACCCGTGCCCGAAGCACCCAACTTATCCGGCGAATCGGAGGCGGGCGCCACCTTCATGGTGCGCGGAGGAACCTCCGGCGCAGATGCGCTAGCGTGCGCATCAGCCGAAGGTACCGCACGATACGTTGAGTTCGGGTCCCTATCCTGAGGTGTCGAGGTCATCATCTCTTTCACGAATAAGCCGCCGGACATGCCACAACAGCAGCCCGGAAGCGAATTTATGTCTAATAGGAGTTTACCCTCACCGACGAGCCGTTCTGACCCTTTTCAACCATAATCTGGGCGGGAATACGGTTCTTCATCTCCTCCACATGCGAAATCAGGCCAATAGTGCGTCCACTATCACGCAGAGACTCGATCGTGCCCATCACCATGTCCAAGGTCTCAGCATCCAGCGTGCCAAAACCCTCATCAATGAAGAGGGTATCCAACTCGATACCGCCGTTATTCGCCTGAACAACCTCAGCCAGACCCAACGCCAACGACAGCGACGCCAAGAACGACTCACCACCGGACAGTGACGACGCCTCACGCGGCTCACCCGTCCAAGTGTCAGTAATCTCAAGGTTCAGGCCGCCACCGGAACGGCTACCCTTCGCACGGTGATCGCTGAACACCATGCCGTAGCGGCCCTCACTCATACGGTCCAAATGCAGCGACGCCGACTGCAGAATACGCTCAAACTCGGCACCCAGCACATAGCTGACCAGGTCAACCTGATGCTCATAACCGCCCAGAGTGTCACCGCGGGCAGCCGCCGCCAGATTAGCCAGCATCTGCGCACGGCCATAACGCTGCGCCGTCTGCGCACGGAACGCCGCATACTCGCCACGCAACGCCTGCAAAGAACGCAGCATGCTCTCCCGCTCACCCTCACGAAGAGTCAAACGGTGCGCCGCCGCACGCAACTGCTCAACCTGCTCACGCACACCCTGCAGATCATCCGGCGCCTGCTCACCAGCGGCAGCACGCGCCGCCACCGCAACAATCGCCTCACGACCAAATCCATCAAAGAGGCGGGCATGCTCCAACTCATACGCGGCAACAGCCTGCTCCAGCGCATCAACACGCTCGGGGGTACGCACCGCCGCCTGCACCAGCTCAGCGCTCTCAAACGAAGACTCAGCCAGCAGACGCTCAGCCTGAGCCGCCGCCAAAGCATGACGTTCACGCGACTGCCCCAACAGCAACACAGCACGAGCAAGACGCTGATGCGCCGCACGGTAACCTTCAACAGCCTCAACACGCTGCGCAAAACCCACCGCCGCACGAGCAGGCGCTAGCTCAGCCGCAGCCGCCTCACAGCGTACCGCAGCGTCACGGTGACGAGTTTGAGCCTCAACCGTGACGCCCTCGATGGTGCGTAGCGCCTCCTGAGCCTTCTGATGCTCAGCACGCACCCGCTCAACCTTCACCAGCACGCCATCACGCGCAGTCACGCGCGATTGAGCCTGCGCGAGGCGGGTCTGTGCCTGCTGCAGCTGGGCGGCAGTCTGCTCAACATCGCACTCCCCCTGAGCCACCAGGGTCTCGTACTGGGTTCGGGCAGCGGCAAGCGTCTCGGAGGCTTCCTGGTGCGCCTTGGTCGCCCGGTCCTTAGCCAGTTCGTGGGCGCGCGCCTGCTTGTGGGCCTTGTCCTCACGCTCCTTGGCAGCATCCAGGTCGGCACGCTCAACCAGCTGCTCACCCTTGGCAATCTGCGCGGGGGCGGGGTGCTCGACCGAGCCACAGACCGAGCAGGGTTCGCCATCCTTGAGCTCGCGCGCCAGCAGCGAGGACGCCTGGGCGAGGCGCAGCACCTGCAGGTTCTTGAACTCCTCCGTCGCGGCGAGCGCCTGCTGAGCCGAAGCCTGCCACTTTTCCTGTGCCTTCTGCTCGGCGGTGGCGGTACGATTACTCTGCTTCTGGGCCGCGGCGACCGCGGCGGAGGCGGCATCCAGCTTCTGCTGCATCTGCTGGGCGGCATCGTGTTTCTGCTGCGCCTCGGTGACCAGGTACGCGGCGAGGGTGCATTCCTCGTCGACGGTGCTGTAGCCCGCGAGTTCTTCGGCGAGCTGCTCGGCCTGGGCGGTGAGGTCACTCAGCATCTTTTCGGCACGCAACTTGTCCTGTTCGAGGGAGTTAGCCTGCTTCAGCAGGCCGGCTGCGGCGGCTTCCTCCTCGGTAAGCTGCGCGTCCTTCTTTTGCAGGGCGCGCAGGGTATCGAGGAGCGCCTCGAGCTGGAGTTCCTGTTCGGCGGGCTCGAGGGAAGGGAATGAGGCGAAGGTGGTCTCCTCGGGAAAGGTGACCTCCGGCGAAATGTTCTCGTCGCGCAGTGCTGCAAGCAGGGCGTTGCCGTTCTCATCCAGCGCAGAAGCACAGGCTGCTTGGTCCCGTTCCCGTGCGGCGAGTGCCTGCAATTCGGTATGGACCTGCGCATACTGTGCGTGCAGGGGCGCGGCGGCACGTGCCTGCGCCAGCTCTTCACGCTGTGCCTTGTGCTTGTCGGCGCGTTCGGTCAGGCGGGTACGGCGCTCGCAGAGCTGCTCGTATTCGCGCCAGTCGGCCTGCAGCTGGGCGCGTTCGGCAAGCAGGCGGGTGTTCCGGTCGGCTTTGTCGGTGAGGCGCTGCTGCTCCTGCTTTTCGCGTGCGGAGGTTTCGCGGGCGCATTCTACTCCGCCAGCAACCCATCCGTCAAGGGTTTCGGCGGTGACGCTCTCAGCGGTGAGCGGTTCGGAAGTCTCCGCCTCCGCAGAGCCTTCGATAGTGGAGCCCTCCCCTGCAGCATCTTCAGCGTCCGGATCCGCAGCATCCAGTAGCGTCTGCAGGGCAAGCATTTCTACGCGGGCACGTTCAAGGTAGACGCGCTGGGTGTTTTTGTCCTGGGCGACTTCCTGCTGAGCGGTTTTCGCTTCTTCGGTGAGTGCGGCGAAGAGCTGTTCGTAGTGTTCGACAGGGAACATCTTTTTGAGCAGTTCTTTGCGTTCTTTGGGCTTGGACCTGAGGAATTGCGCGAACTGGCCCTGCGGCAGGAGCACGACTTTGAGGAATTGTTCTTTGGTCAGGTGAGTGCGTTCGACGATGGTGCGGTTAACTTCGGCGACGCTGCTGGAAATCGGGGTCCAGGCTTTTTCGTCGGCGGGGTCGGCGCCGGGTGCGAGTTCGGCAAGGGTTGCTTTGGCGCTTTCTTCACGCATCTGGCCTTTGCGGGCGCCGCGGGTGATGGGTTTATTGTAAGCGGGGGTGCGGTCGATACGCAGGCGCTTGCCGTGGAGAGTGACGTCAAGTAGCACGCGCGGTTTGGTGCCGCTGTGTGCCGCGTAGGTGGAGTGCAGTTTGGCAGATTCGCGGTCGCTGCTGGTTTCGCCGTAGAGGGCGTAGCAGATGGCGTCAAGGATGGTGGTTTTACCGGCGCCGGTGGGGCCGTTGAGCAGAAATACGCCGGCGTTGTTGAGGGTGTCGAAGTTGATTTCTTGGCGCTTGGGGTATGCCATGAAGGCTTCGAATTCGAGGCTGTGCAGGATCATGCGTTGTCCTTGTGGCTTTTGATGTGGTCGCTGAGGGTGGTGATAACGTCGCGTTCTTCGCTGGTGAGGGGGCGGTTGCGTACGTATTGGTGGAATTGGTCGAAGGCTTCGACGGGGTCGGCGTCGCGGTTGGGTTGTGCGGCGGCGGGTTTGCCGGCGGCGGGTTGGGTGCTGCGGTAGCTGAAGTGGGAAATGGTTTCGTAGCGGCTGCGCAGGCGGTCGACGGCTCCGACGGGTAGGGTTTCGTCGGTGAGTTCGATGCGGCAGTAGTAGCCGTGTTCGTAGTCGGTGTGTTCGGGGCTGTTGAGTAGCTGGTCCATGGTGCCGCGCAGGGTTTTCATGTGTACGCGGGTTGCCCATTCGTGACTGCTGATGTTGGGTTCTTCACCAGGGTTGAGTTCGATGAGGTAGGCGCCGTTGCGGTTGTGTTCTTCGCTGAATGAGAAGCCGAGCGGGGAACCGCTATAGCGGATGGTGTGGGTGACAGGGTAGCGCTTGTGGATGTGGCCGAGGGCTACGTAGTCGAAGCCGTCGAAAAGGGAGGCGGGTACCCAGTCGATGCCGCCGACGCTGATGTCGCGTTCGGAGTCACTGCGGGGCGTGGTGTCTGCGCTGGCGGCGATGCCACTGCCGGTGGTGTCGCTGACGGTTGCGTGGCTCATGACGATGATGCGGTCGGCGCCTTCGCCGCGGGCGTGACGTTCTGCGGCGTCGGTGCGGATGGCGTCAGTGACGGCGCCGAGGACGGCGTGGTGGGTGGGGTCTACACCGAGGGCGGTGGCATAGAGGCGCGGCGCGAGGTAGGGGATGGCGTAGACGTGTACGCGCAAGGTGCCGTCGGTGAGTTCGACGGGGCGGGTGGCGTCTTCGAGGGTGGTACGCAGGTGCACGCCAGAGGCTTCAAAGAAGGCGGCACCGTAGCTGAGGCGGCGGAAGGAGTCGTGGTTGCCGGAACTGAGGATGACTTGCACACCGGCGCGCATGAGGCGGGTGAGTGACTGGTCGAGCAGAGTGGTGCTTTCGGCGGTGGGGATGGTGCTGTCGTAGACGTCGCCGCTGATGAGGAGAGTATCGATACCTTCAGCGTGCACGTAGTTGAGCAGTTCGTCGATGAACTGCTGGTGTTCGCGGGTGAGGGGGCTGCGGTGGAAGGTGCGGCCGAGGTGCCAGTCGGAGGTGTGCAGAATCTTCATAGTTTCAGTATGGCACTGCGTTATGTTTTGCGCCTCGCAGTTCGTCATTCAGAGATTGGAGCCCCGCAGCGGCGCACGCACTCAATCCACGGCGTAGGTGCTCATGCGGAGCGGGGGCTCCGTCCTCAAGGCGCCCTGCGCCACAGAGAAGGCACTCCCCCGCGAGCGTGAGCACGAAGCCGCTTATGCCCTAGCCTCCGCATCCTGAACGCACATGGGATAATCGCCCTATGAGTTTTTCTTCTGTTGAGTTCACGCGTGCACCTGAGGTTTCGGCTGAGTTTGCGGGCAGGGTGCGCGGCTTGTTGCGTGCGTCTGCGTTGGGTGATGCGCTGGGTTATCCCCTTGAGCTACTGTCGGCTGAGCAGATTGCAGAGCGTGCCCCTAAGCCGTGGGATTCGGCGTTTGGTGAGCTGCTGGTCAGTGATGATACGCAGCTGACCTGCTTCACTCTGGATGGCCTGACGGAGGTTTTGGAGTGGAATAATGAGGGCGCGGCGGCGGATGAGTTGGCGTGTTTGTGGTTAGCGTATTTGCGGTGGTTCCGCGGTATTGGTGAGGTTCTGCCGGAGTCTGCGCCGTTTTCGTTGGATCGTGAGATTGATGGGTCGCCCGAGTTGACGGCTCGTCGTGGTCCGGGTGCGGCGACGTTGCGGGCGTTGGGTTCGGGTGAGATGCAGTTGGTGTCGAAGTCGGTGAATCCTGATGCTTTGGGTAGTGGTGCGTTGGTGCGTTCGGCGGCGTTGGGTGTTTTGCCGGTGGCGCAGGAGCGTACGGTAGTTTTGTTGGCGGTGCGTGCGGCGGCGTTGACGCATGGGCATCCGGAGGCGTTAGCTTCGGCGGCGGCGTATGCATTGTTGGTTCGTGATTTGTTGGCGTCGCGGCCTGGCTCGTTTGGTGTGTTATTGGAGGCGGCGCGTCGTGTGGTGTCGTGGTGTGGTTCGGTGGCGGCGGATGATTCGATTCCGGGTGATGCTTCGCGTACGGCGGCGGCGTTGAGTCGTGCTGTTGAGCTGTTGGAGGGCTGTACGGTGCCGGTTCCGGAGGCTGTGGCGGAGCATTTTGGTACGGGTTGGACGGCGCCTGAGCTGTTGGGTGTGGCGTTCTGGTGTGCTGCGGATGCTGTGAAGGGCCTGCCTGCCGATGCCGATGAAGCGACGGTGCGTTGCGCCTTGTTTGAGGGGTTGTGCCGTGCGGTGTCGATGGATTCGGATTCGGATTCGGTGGGTGCGATGACGGCGGCGTTGTGGGCGGCGGCTGGTTTGCCAGTGGCTGGCGGTGAGGCTGATGCGTGGTCGGAGGCGCTGGGTCGTGTGCGCGGCTTGGATCAGGTGGAGGCAGTGGCGGAACGCTATCTGCGCCAGCTGGGACTGTAGCGGCGCTGAACCTCAACGGCATAGCGGACATGCGTAGCGGGGGCTCCGTCCTCAAGGCGCCCCGGCGCCGTAGAGGGGGCACTCCCCCGCGAGTATCGTCCGCAAGCCGACTGTGCAGAACTTACGCGAGCATCCCCCGCGTGCCGCATATACAAACTGTTTATATACGCAGAAAAGGCTCTCCGGTATCTCGGAGAGCCTTTTTATATGTGCTAGAACTAGCAAAACTAAGCCTTTACGGAGTAGCCGGTCACGCGGAGCGGGGGCTCCGTCCTCAAGGCGCTCAGCGCCGCAGAGGGGGCACTCCCCCGCGAGCGGGAACCGGCTACGTCCGCTCAAGCTAGGTGGTGTTTCCTAGTCCAGGTAGTCGCGCAGTACCTGCGAACGCGACGGGTGACGGAGCTTAGACATGGTCTTGGACTCGATCTGGCGGATTCGTTCGCGGGTCACGCCGTAGACCTTGCCGATTTCGTCGAGGGTCTTGGGCTGGCCGTCGGTCATGCCGAAGCGCATTGCGACCACACCGGCTTCACGCTCGGAGAGGGTGTCGAGCACGGAGTGGAGCTGTTCCTGCAGAAGGGTGAAGGACACTGCGTCTGCGGGGACGACTGCTTCGGAGTCTTCGATGAGGTCGCCGAATTCGGAGTCGCCGTCTTCACCGAGGGGGGTGTGCAGGGAGATGGGTTCGCGGCCGTACTTCTGGACTTCGATGACCTTTTCGGGGGTCATGTCGAGTTCCTTGCCGAGTTCTTCGGGGGTGGGTTCGCGGCCGAGGTCCTGGAGCATCTGGCGCTGCACGCGGGCGAGCTTGTTGATGACTTCTACCATGTGCACGGGGATGCGGATGGTACGGGCCTGGTCTGCCATTGCGCGGGTGATGGCCTGGCGAATCCACCAGGTTGCGTAGGTGGAGAACTTGAAGCCCTTGGAGTAGTCGAACTTTTCGACGGCGCGGATGAGGCCGAGGTTGCCTTCCTGGATGAGGTCGAGGAAGAGCATGCCGCGGCCGGTGTAGCGCTTGGCGAGGGAGACGACGAGTCGCAGGTTGGCTTCGAGCAGGTGGTTTTTGGCTCGCTTGCCGTCGTGGACGACCCAGCGCAGGGCTTTTTTGAGGTCTTTGTCCATGTCGGGGTTTTCGGCGAGCTTGTGTTCGGCGTAGAGGCCTGCTTCGATGCGCATGGCGAGGTCGACTTCCTGCTGTGCGTTGAGCAGGGAGACCTTACCGATCTGTTTGAGGTAGTCCTTGACGGGGTCGGCGGTTGCGCCGGGGGTGACGACGCGCTGTGCGGGTGCGTCGTCGTCGTCGTTTGCGGTGAGGACGAAGCCGGAGCCCTTGGCTGCTACTTCTTCTGCGGCCTTCTTTTCTTCTTTTTTGGCTACGGTTTCTTCGTCTTCTTCGTCGGTTTCGTCTTCGGCCTCGGTGGTGTCGAGGTCTTCGTCGAGTACGAGGTCGAATTCATCGTCGTCGTCACTCTTTTTGCGGCGGCCACCGGTCTTGCGCTTGGTTGCGGTTTTGGTGGTGGTGGTTTTGCGGGTGCGCTTGGGCTTGTCTGCCTCAGTTTCGGCAGTGCTTTCGGCACCGGTTTCGGCGGTTGCGCCGGTGGTGTCTTCGGGTGCCGCTGCGGCCTTGGTGGTTGCCTTCTTGGTGCGGGTGGTCTTGGTGGTGGTTTTTGCGACGGTTTCTTCGGTTGCGTCGCCGGTCGCGGTCTTCTTGCTGGTTGCAGGTGCCACTAGAACCCTTTCTGGCTTGTGGTGGGGTGTTTTGTTTGCAAAACACCTAAGACCCTGTCAAGTCTGTGCTGGCGTCCTCGGTCGGGGTGTTTGCTGCGTTTGTCCGGTTTAACGCTGTGGGGGCGGGTTTTATTCCGCGTGCGTTGGGTGGGTTGCAGGGTTCCGTTGCTCGTTGTGTGGAGCGGTTTGAGGGCGCGTTATAGCGCATTGACTGTACGGGGTCAATATATAAGTATTGCAGATTTTTGGTTGCTTTCAACTTGACGCGCTGTTTGGGTGGCTTGTGGGCCTGGTTTTGGGTGGGTGCGGCTGTGTGTGGGAGGGGCGTGCCCGGTGGCGCGCCCCTCCCTCGTTTTGTACCTCGCTTTTAGGTGCCGGGCTTTTAAGGTTTTCGGGGTTTGAGGGTGCTGATGGGTTCGCGGTGTGTTCCGGGGCCGCCGCAGATGGTGTGTTTGATCCAGGCGGGTAGGTTGCCTGCATTGAGGTGTACGTCGAGGATGTTGAGGTCCTTTCCGGAGGTGTGGCGGCGGGCTTCTTGGCGGAGTAGGCGGGCGTAGGTGCTGTAGCCCTTGTACCAGTTGGTCGAGGCTTGGGTGTTGCGTAGCGCGGCGTATTCTCCGTCGGTGCTGTGGGGTGTGAGCAGGCTGGTGAGTAGTTCGAGTGCGTTGAGGCGTGCCCAGTGGGGGCTGTCTAGTTTTCCTTTGAGGGCGGTGAGGTAGTGGGTGTAGGCGGCGTGGTGTTTGGTGAGGTATTCGCTGTTGGTGCAGCTTTCGTCGATTCGTTGTTTGAGGTTTTCGAGTTTGTTGTGGGCGTTGTGGTCTTTAGGGTGTTCCTCGAGGCGTGGGAGCAGGTCGCGGCTGATGGTGTTGAATTCGGCGGCGCTGGCGAGGTCGGCTGGGGTGAGGTTTTCGAGTGCCCAGCCGTTGAGGTTGGTGTGCTGGACGCTGCGGTTCTGTTGAATGGTGCGGCTCTGTTGGATAGTGCGGTGGGTGCGGCGGATCCAGTCTTGCCATTGCACACATTTTTCGGGCACGGCGCGTACGTGTGCCTGTTCGGTGCCTACTGTGGCACTGAGCGCGTGGGTGAAGCTGGCGGGGATGTAGGTTTTGCGGGTGATGCGGGTGCCGTAGTGGGGTGGTTCGAGCGGCGCGAGGTCGGGGCTGGGGTATTCGCCGCCGAAGGCGTGGTAGGTGTATTGGGCGGAGTAGTGCAGGTAGGCGAGCGCTTTTTGGGCGTGGTTGAGCCCGTAGCCGGCGAGGTAGGTGAGCATTTCGGCGGTGATGGGGTTGAGGGTTACCGGTGCGATGGAGGCGCGTAGGTGCCCGGCGACTTCGGCGGGGATGAGCTCGCGGAGTACATCACCGATGGTAGGCGCATCACCGGTGGTGGGATTGCCAGCGTTATCGACCGGGTGGGTGGTGAGCAGGTGCGCGGCGGCGTTGATGGCGGCGTCCCAGTAGCAGAGGTCGATTTGGGCTTGGCGGTAGATGGTGCGGACGCCCTGGCGGGCTTCGTCGTGGCGGATGGTGTAGGTGTGGCCCCAGAGTTCTACGGCGTTTTCCCAGTCGTGGCGGGTTTCGGGGTTGACTGTGGGGTCGGTGTCCCAGGGGCTGTGGGCGTAGCTGTGTTGGGCGGTGTTGGCGATGGTGTTGCCGTGGCGGGTGAGCCAGGTGTAGTAGCTGCTGTGGCGGATTTCTTCGATGGGTGCGAGGAGGGTGAGTGCTTGCTGTTCGGGGTTGAGCGCCCAGATGCTGGCGCCGCCTGCGTAGATAATGTCTTCGCAGCGTAGTTCACTGACGATGCGCGGGTCGTGGAGCAGGTGGAGCCATGTGTTGATGGGGATTTGGGTGTCGACGTCCTGTTGGATTTCTTCGATGGCGGCAAGTTGTGCGGTGTTGGGGTGCAGTTGGCGTTGACGTACGGTGTTGTCACCGTCGATGATGATGGCGTAGAGGCGGGTGAGGGTTTCGCCGTTGTGGCTGCTGGGGAGTTTGGTGAAGGTTTCGTGCAGGAAGTCGGCGCGTTCGCTGTGGGTGCAGGGTTCGTCGGGTAGGTTGACGCGCAGGCTGGGGCCGAGGGTGTTGTCGGTTGCGGTGAGGATGATGAGTGAGTGGTCGGGCCAGTAGCCGTGCTGGTGGAGGGCACAGCTGAGCACGTCGTATTCGTTGCGGATGGGCGGGGGCGTGTCGTAGCTGCTGTGGAGGTGGTCGCTGTTGGGGGTATTGCCGTTGGAGATGTTGTTTGCGTTCATGCCTTCACGGTGGCATGGTTTGCACGGGTGCGTAGGTTATACAAATAAATCTGTGGATACTTCGGTTCATGTGTCCGAAGTATCCACAGATTTATTTGTATTGTTCGTTTGTGTGCTGGGGTTTGTCCACAGCGGCGCGGGGTGCCGCGTCATAATCTGTCACGCAATACCTGGCGGGCGGTATCCACGAGCCAGGTTCGCGGCGGGCGACCCTCCGCTCCTCTATGACTCGTGTTCCCCCGCGGTATCCCCTACTGCGCGCACCTATTGTTCGTCGAGGAACCGTTCGAAGAGCGCACCAATCTCGTCGCGGCTGGGCACGTTGTGTGCGTCGCGTCGCGAGAGGGGAACCGCAATGTCGGAGGTGCGGAAGTTCTCGTCGTAGTTCTCTTCCATGGTCGTAATCATGCGACCAATTTCGGGGTTCTGCTTGACCTGATCGTTGATCTGGCTGTGCACGTGGCGTGCGGCTTCGCGCAGATCCTCTGTGGGTAAGGAGAGGTGCGCCGCCATGCCCACGTGTTCGAGGGCGGTGAGGGTGCCCTGCGGAAGGTCCGCCTCCGAAATGTACTGGGGGATGTTCACGCCGAAGCCGACGGTGTCGATTCCGTTTTCGGTGAAGAGCACTTCCAGCAGGTTGGTGACGGTCGCGTGTACGTCTGCGCTGGGCTTCCACGGGGAAATACCGCGAATCAGGTCTTTACGGGAACCGTGCGCGGTAATCGGGAAGGGGCGGGTGTGCGGCACCGGCATGGGGAATGCGGAGACCAGCACGACCAGGGAGGGTTTGACCCGCTGGGTGATGGTCAGCACCGCCTTTTCGAAACGCCGCCACTGCAGGTCCGGTTCGGCACCAGTGAGCAGCAGGAACGGCTTGTCGAGACTGTCTTCTACGGCGTAGAGCTTCAGCTGCGGGTATTGCGGCTTTTCGAAGTGGTCTTTTTCGTAGCGGATGTAGGGGCGGCGGGCACGGTAGTTGTGCAGTTGGTCACTGTCGAACTCGACAATTTCGATGTTTTTGAGTTCGCTGAGCAACACCTGGCCGAGCTGGCCTGCGGTGGAGCCTGCGTCTTGCGGGCTAGAGAGAGCGATGATGAAGGTTAGCCCGTGCATCCTGGGGTCGTCCAATATTTTGGTGTTGGCTAAGTAGAGTTCTTCGGGGTTTAGCATTACGCCTCCTCACTTCTGTCTGGTTCGCGCCGCGTTCGGGGTGGACTTAGCATTTTCTGTCGGCACCCGAGGTGTTGGGGCGAAGGGGCGTCTTCTGTTATCTGACGCTTTCTGTAGTCTTTCATTTTATGCCACTACTGCCCTGTCTCGACAGTGTGCGGGCTTTTCTCGCAGTAGGTGAACTTGTTTGGCGTCTCGTCGACGTTCTTAAGACGCTACAGCTCGGCTTCTTGTGCGTTTTTCTGTTCTGCCAGCTGTTCGGGGTGAGAGCTGAACCTCACGCTCTCCTACATATCCGTGTAGAGTAGAAGCAGTAGTCCGCGTGGCTTTGCGCGGCGGTATTCATCCTCACTCTTCGAGGGCCTACAGTTGAGTTTTTCGTGCGCGAGGATGTGCCCCGACTATTTTGAGAAGACATACGCAAAGGAGTAACGATGTCTCTGTCTCTGTCTATTCACAGCACCGACCTTGAAGCGCTCGAAGCTGACGTTCTGGTTCTGGGTGTTCTGAAGGGTTCGGACGGCCCGTACCTGGCACCGAGCTCCCTGTCTGAGGACTCTGTTGAGGGTATTAACGAGCTGCTGGAGGCGCTGGGCGCTTCGGGTGCGCCCGATCAGCTGTTGCGTCTGCCCGGCCTTGAGGACACCGGTGCCGGCATTGTGGCACTGGCGGGTCTGGGCTCTGATACCGCTGAGGGTCAGGAGCGCCTGGATGCTCTGCGTTACGCTGCCGGTTCTGCGGCTCGTCAGCTGGTTGGTTCTGCTGAGGAGGTCGCTTTCGATTTCGGTGTTTCTTCGGTAGAGGAAATTGAGGCTATTGCTCACGGCGCTGTGCTGGGCAACTTCATTGAAGAGGGTCTGCGTTTCAAGACTAAGGATTCGATCAAGGAAGAAATCGAGTCCATTCTGATTGTTTCTTCGATTGAGCAGGAAGAAGCTGAAGAGGCTCTGGTGCACGGCCTGGTTCTGGGTGAGACCGCTAAAGACGCTCGCCGTCTGGTGAACCTGCCCCCGTCGCACCTGTACCCGGAGACTTTCGCTGAGTTCGCTGCTGAGGTCGCTGAGGATTACTCGAACATTGAGATTGAGCTGTTCCACCACGACCGCCTGGCTGAGGAGGGCTTCGGCGGCATTTCCGGTGTTGGTCAGGGTTCACCCCGCAAGCCGGTTCTTGCCGTTGTGAAGTACACCCCGGAGAACCCGAAGGCTCACGTGGCTCTGGTTGGTAAGGGCATTACCTTCGATACCGGTGGCAACTCGCTGAAGCCTGCCGCTTCGATGATGACCATGAAGTGCGATATGGCTGGTGCGGCATCGGTTCTGAGCGCTGTGGTTGCTTCCGCTGAGCTGGATGTTCCGGTTGCTGTGACCGGTTACCTGTGCCTGGCTGAAAACATGCCCGGCGGTCACGCACTGCGCCCGGAGGACATTATCACCATGCGTGATGGCCGTACCGTTGAGGTGCTGAACACTGACGCTGAGGGCCGCCTGGTCATGGCTGATGGTATCGCTCTGGCTTCCGAGTCGAACCCGGATGTCATCCTGGATATCGCTACCCTGACCGGTGCCGCTATGGCTGCTCTGGGTCTGCGCACTGCGGCTCTGCTCGGTGACGAGGAGATTCGTGACCGCGTGATTGCAGCCGGCGCTGCTGCGGGTGAGGCTTACTGGCCGATGCCGCTGGAGTCCTACCTGCGCAAGAGCCTGGAGTCCCCCGTTGCTGATCTGAAGAACATTGGTTCCCGCTACGGTGGCGCGCTGACCGCGGGCCTGTTCCTGAAGGAGTTCGTGGGCGAGGGTATCCCCTGGGCCCACCTGGATATTGCGGGCCCCGCGTTCAACGAGGAGTCACCGTACGGCTTCACCCCGAAGGAAGGTACCGGCTTCGGTACCGCTACCCTGGTGAACTTCATCCAGTCGTACGCTAAGTAGTCTGCTTCGCTGGGCGCGCATCCTAACTGGTGTCCCTTATCTGGTGCGCGGCCGCACAGCATAGGGCTAATTCAGAGGAGGGCTTTCCGGTATTTCTATCGGGGAGCCCTCCTCTGCGTCTATTCTTGACTGGTTCTGTTCTTGACTGGTTCTGTGCGACCGCTGTGGTGGTCCTGCCATCTGACTGTTCTATGACGCGCCGCTTTTCTTGAGTTGTGAAAAATTTGCGCTGTTTGGGCGATTAATCGGCTAAAACCGCCCTGAGTGAACTTAAACGACCGTCAACGGGGGTATTGTTGTATTAAGTGTTTTTCTGCGTACGCGGAGGGGCGCGCGATTTTTCGAGCTCGCGGGCCTTTCGCGCATGCTGGGAAACCTACCAATAAATTGGTAAAGAACTCATTGCAGGGGTCTTTAGCCCCAACAACTATGCAAGGGAGCAATATCGTGGCTCAAGAATTCGACATCCTCATCCTCGGCGGCGGTTCCGCTGGCTACTCTGCAGCTATTCGCGCACGCCAGCTAGGCTTCACCGTCGGCCTGATCGAGAAGGAAAAGGTCGGCGGCACCTGCCTGCACACCGGCTGTATCCCCACCAAGGCGTACCTGCACGCTGCTGAGCTGGCAGAAGAGGCACGCGAGGCGTCCAAGGTTGGCGTTAACGCTGTGCTGCAGTCCATCGAAATGGGCAAGGTTCGCGATTACAAGGACAACATCGTCTCCGGTAAGTTCAAGGGTCTTGCAGGCCTGCTGAAGATGAAGGGCGTAGAGGTTATCCCCGGCGAGGGTAAGCTGACCGCTCAGGACACCATCACCGTCGGTGGTGTTGAGTACAAGGGTAAGAACATTATCCTGGCATCCGGCTCGGTCTCCAAGACCTTCGGTCTGCCCATTGAGGGTCGCGTTCTGACCTCCACTGAGGCACTGGAGATGGACTACCTGCCCAAGAGCGCTATCGTGCTCGGCGGCGGCGTGATTGGTTGCGAGTTCGCATCCATGTGGAACGCTATGGGCGTTGACGTCACCATCATCGAGGGCCTGCCGAACCTGGTTCCCAACGAGGACCCGGCAATCATCAAGGTTCTGGAGCGTGCGTTCAAGAAGCGCGGCATCAAGTTCAACACCGGCACCCTCTTCGAGAAGGTTGAGCAGGACGCTAACGGTGCTAAGGTCACCCTGGCTGACGGCAAGGTCTTCGAGGCAGAGATCGTTCTGGTTGCTGTTGGTCGTGGCCCGAACACCGCAAACATGGGCTACGAGGAGCAGGGCATCCCCATGGATCGCGGCTTCGTCCTGGCTAACGAGCGCCTGCACACCGGCGTTGGCAACATCTACGCTGTTGGCGACATCGTCCCCGGCGTTCAGCTGGCTCACCGCGGTTACCAGCAGGGTATCTTCGTTGCTGAGGAAATCGCTGGTCTGAACCCCTCCATCGTTGAAGACGTGAACATCCCCAAGGTCACCTTCTGTGACCCGGAGATCGCTTCCGTTGGTTACTCCGAGCCCAAGGCTAAGGAGAAGTTCGGCGCTGAGAACGTTGAGACCGCTGAGTACAACCTGGCTGGTAACGGCAAGTCCGCTATCCTCGGTGCTACCGGTATCGTGAAGGTTGTCCGTCAGAAGGACGGCCCCATCGTTGGTGTTCACGCTATTGGTAAGCGCATGGGTGAGCAGATTGGTGAGGCTCAGATGTGGGTTGCTTGGGAAGCATTCCCCGAGGACGTCGCTAAGTTCATCCACGCACACCCGACTCAGAACGAGTCCCTGGGTGAGGCTGCAATGGTCCTGAACGGCACCCCGCTGCACAGCGCATAAATTTTGCTGACTGGCGTTAGCGCGTCAGCTTAGTATTGACGACCGTTGGTCGTTAGCGGTTGCCGGGCGTATCCGCTGAACAACGCCCCTATCCGGATGCGCGTCGACGTGCTTTGACGCATACGGCGCGCATCCGGGTCGCCGCTCACATTTTTCTAGTTCAAGCATTCACAAGGAGAACGGGAAAGATTATGTCCCACACCGTAGTACTGCCCGCACTGGGCGAGTCCGTGACCGAGGGTACCGTTACCCGCTGGCTCGTTGAGGTCGGCGACACCATTGAGGTTGACGCACCCCTGGTTGAGGTTTCCACCGACAAGGTTGA
>NZ_KZ627140.1:65584-94774 GCF_001811075.1 Rothia sp. HMSC069C03 | reverse complement strand
GTTGACACCGAGGTTCCCTCCCCCGTAGCAGGCGTTGTTGAGCAGATTCTCGTCCCCGAGGACGAGGACGTCGAGGTCGGCGCTGCTCTGGCTATCATTGGCGACGGTTCCGGCGCTGCTGCTCCGGCTGCTCCCGCAGCTGCTGAGGCTCCCGCAGCTCCCGCTCCGGTTGCTGAGGCTCCCGTTGCACCCGCTGCTGCTCCGGCTGCTCCCGCTGCTGCTGCTGCAGGCATCGAGGTCGTACTGCCCGCACTGGGCGAGTCCGTCACCGAGGGCACCGTTACCCGCTGGCTGAAGGAAGTTGGCGAGCAGGTTGAGGTTGACGAGCCCCTGGTTGAGGTTTCCACCGACAAGGTTGACACCGAGGTTCCCTCCCCCGTAGCAGGTACCCTGCTCGAGATCCGCATCCCCGAGGATGAGGACGCAGAGGTTGGCCAGGTTCTGGCTATCATCGGCGACGCTGCTGCTGCAGCTGCTCCCGCTGCACCCGCTCCGGTTGCTGAGGCTCCGGTTGCTCCCGCAGCACCCGCTGCTGCTCCGGCTGCTCCTGCAGCTCCTGCAGCCCCCGCTGCACCTGCCGCTCCGGCAGCTGCTGAGGGCGAAGCATACGTGACCCCGCTGGTCCGTAAGCTCGCTAAGGACAACGGCATCGACCTGTCCACCGTCAAGGGCACCGGTGTTGGTGGCCGCATCCGCAAGCAGGATGTTCAGGCTGCTATCGCTGCTAAGGGTTCCGCTGCTCCCGCTGCTCCCGCTGCTGCTGCACCCGCTGCAGCTGCTGCTCCGGCTGCTGGTTCCGCAAAGGCACCGCACACCTTCGAGGTTTCCCCCAAGCGTGGCACCGTCGAGAAGACCGCACGTATCCGCCAGGTTATTGCAAAGCGTATGCGTGAGTCCCTGGACGTCTCCACCCAGCTGACCCAGGTCACCGAGGTTGACGTGACCCGCATCGTTCAGCTACGTGCAAAGGCTAAGGACGGCTTCGCTGCTCGTGAGGGCGCTAAGCTGACCTTCCTGCCCTTCTTCGTCCAGGCAACCGCTGAGGCTCTGCAGCAGCACCCCGCTCTGAACGCTTCCATGACCGAAGACTACAAGCAGATCACTTACCACGGCTCCGAGAACATCGCTATTGCTGTGGACACCCCCAAGGGTCTGCTGGTTCCCGTCATCAAGAACGCTTCTGACCTGGGCATTGCTGGCCTGGCAAAGGCTATTGGCGACCTGGGTGGCCGTGCACGTACCGGCGACATCTCCCCCGAGGAGCTGTCGGGTTCGACCTTCACCATCACCAACATTGGTTCCTTCGGTGCACTGTTCGACACCCCGATCATCAACCAGCCGAACGTTGCAATCCTCGGTACCGGTTCCATCGTGAAGCGCCCCATGGTTGTCAAGGATGTTGACGGTAACGACGTTATCGCTATCCGCTCCATGTGCTACCTGTCCCTCACCTACGATCACCGCGTGGTCGACGGTGCGGACGCTGGTCGCTTCCTGCACACCCTCAAGACCCGCCTGGAGGAGGCTAACTTCGAGTCTGAGCTGGGCCTCTAAGACCTGCATAGATTCAAGGAAGTTTCCTTGTGGCGGTGCCCTGATGGGTAACCGAGTGTAGCTCTCCGGGTTTTCCCGGACAGTGAACAAAAAGACGGCGGTTCCATCCACTTCGGTGGGTGGGGCCGCCGCCTTTTGTTGTGTCCGCGTTTCTACGGTGTCAGTTACGGGGTGTTAGTTACGCGGCGTCAGCTATGCCGGGACGGGTTCGGCGCGGGCTATCTCCCAGCCTTTCTCCCCGCGGTGCAGATCGAAGATGACTTTCTGGCGGGTGACGCCGTTTTCTTCGCTGAGTTTGCGGGCTTCCTGCTCGGTTTTATCGGCGCGGTAGCCGGGCGCGGAGACTACCGCCATAACGCGGATGTTCTCGCTGTCGCGGCTGAGTTCTTCGGCGGTGTCGACGGTGAGCTCTGCGCCGCCTCGGGCACGGCGTTCTTGGTTTCGCTGGTCGATCAGGGCTCGTAGAATCTGATCGCCCTGTGCGCTTTTATCCTGTGTGCTCTGATCCGATGTTTCCGTGCCGTCGGGCGCCTGCTCCCCCGCTGCGTTCACAGCTTGAGCGGATACGGGTTGTGCCGTTGCCGGAGCGTTCTGCCCGTAGAGGGTGTACCCGAGAGGCAGCGCGATAGCCCCCAGCGCGAGCGCGGCGATGCCCAGTCGCGCAGCCAGTCCCAGTCGCACGGTCAATCCCAGTCGCGCGGTGGGGCGAGTGAGCGCACCGCGTAGCGCCGTCAGGCGGGATGTGCCCGTCACCTCTGCGTTCTTTAGAGCGGGCGGCGCAGTCTCTGCGGGGCTCGCAGTGGGGATCAACGGCTTAGAACCTGCGGTAGCTGCGCGCCCCGATTTCTTCACGCCCGGCTTCTTCATGCCCTGTTTCTTCACGCAGGGCAAACGTTCCGCTAGGTAGCGTTGCGCTTTCTGCGTCTTTGAGAGCTTCTGTACCGGCGCGGGCTCCACAGCTGCGGGAATTAGGGCGCGGGCTCGTTCTGAACAGCTCAGGTAGACGTTAAGCGGGCGAGGCGGCACTTCCTCCGCCAGGACGACCACGGAGCTGAGCCCTGCGAGCGCCACCTCCTGGTTGGGTGCATCCAGCAGGTATTCGAGGGCTCTGCCGAGGCGCTCAATCCACTCGCTGCTGGGTGCTTCTTCGGGTGCGCTGCCGGTGGCTCCCATCCGCAGCGAGAGGGGTACGCGGGCGGCGGAGGGTTCCGGTGTGTGCCCGCAGGTGGCTTGCCAGAGCAGGGCTGCTGCGGAGCGTGCGTAGTTGCTCCGAGCGGCGGTGAGCTGTTCTCCGTCTTGAGGGGCCGCCTCACAATAGACAGCGTCAGGTAGCAGGAGTTTGGGCACTCCGGCGGCGCTCAGAGCGATGTATTCGGCGTTTAGTTCGGCGCGCCCCTCCCCCACCTTTTTGAGGCTTCCGAGAGCCCGGTGCAGGGTTCGTGCCAGGGTCATGAGCTCGGCGGGTGTCAGAGTGCGAGCGCGCAGGAGCTTATCGAGGGTGCCCGCGTCGAGGGGCTCGTACCAGAGGCACAGCTGATTGGCGCTCTCGCTAGTAACGGCGTGGAGCTTGGCGAGTCCGGGCGCGTTACGTAGGGCGGCGGCTACCTGCGGGGTCTGGGCGTGCCTCTGAGCGGATGCATCCGTGTTTTCCTCGAATCCGTACCCGTTGGCTGCCTCGCGCAGAGTGGGCGCGGCAGGAGCCAGCTGGGTGGAGGGAGCTGCCGGGGTGGAGGAATCTAGCGGGGCGGGCTGAGAAATGGTGCGCAGGGTGTAGCGTCCGGGGTGCGCGGAGGGTAGGGAACGTGCGGCGGATGCGCTTGCGGCGGTTTCGCCCCGGTACTCGACAATCTGCAGGGTGGGTAGAGCCGAGTTGGCGATGCTTTCCAGAACGTGTGCTTCTTTACTTCTCATACCATCATGTTATCAAATTACATCAAATAATATTTTTAAGCACACTAAAATAGTTAAAATACCCTAAAGAACCTCAAAGGTTAATTCAGGTATTTATCTGCCTATTCACCCTTCCCCCCCCCTTGGGCACACCCTCACGTAACATTCCGGCGTGTTCGCTCATCACGTGATTCAGGGCGCCCTAATTTTCTTCCCTCCACCAGCAGTACTAAGGTAGAAAGTATGTCTGTGACGATTGAACGTGTGGGCTTCGCCCCGAACTATGTGAACTATGTTGAGTGCCTGGACAAGCAATACCGCATCCACGATGAGGTGGCTAACCGCACCCGCCAGAATACGATTCTTCTACTTGAGCACGAGGCAGTGATTACCGCCGGTAAACGCACCGAAGACCACGAGTACCCCGCAGACAAGTCCACCCCCGTCGTCAAGATTGACCGCGGCGGCAAGCTGACCTGGCACGGCCCCGGCCAGCTGACCGGCTACCCGATTCTGCGTCTGCCCGAGCCCATTGACGTGGTGGCGTACGTGCGCATCATCGAGGAAATCATCATTAACGTCCTGACTGGCCTGGGCATTAAGGGTGAGCGCGTTGAGGGCCGTAGCGGCGTGTGGATTCTGGGCGACGGCATCACCCAGGACAAGAAGATCGCGGCACTGGGCATGCGCGTTTCGCGTAACACCACCATGCACGGCTTCGCGATTAACTGCTGCAACGACACCGCACCCTTCCAGCAGTTCATTCCCTGCGGCATTAGCGATGCGGGTGTTACCACCATTTCGGAGCAGCTGGGCCGCACCATCACCCCCGCCGATATTTTGGAGCCGCTGGAGGCGGAGCTTCTGAAGTACCAGGACCGCCTGGCAGAGTCCTTCGAGCCCATTGCGGCGCAGGACTAAACGCAGGGTTAGACGCAGTCAAGAAGCATCGAACGGGTCGTACACGTAACGCGTCCGGCTTTGTTCGTCATATACGAAAACCAGTTTCACCTACGCCTGAGCGGGCGTAAAATAGAAGATGGCCCACCTGCACAGAGGGCACATCTAGACCAAGGAGAAGACTTTTGAGCACCGCACCTGAAGGACGCAAGCTACTGCGTGTGGAGGCCCGCAACGCTGAGGTTCCCATTGAGAAGAAGCCTCACTGGATTAAGACCAAGGCTATTGTTGGCCCCGAATACAACGAGATGCGTGAGCTGGCTCGTGGTCAGGGCCTGCACACCGTGTGTGAAGAGGCAGGCTGCCCCAATATTTACGAGTGCTGGGAAGACCGTGAGGCAACCTACCTGATTGGTGGTTCCGAGTGCACCCGCCGTTGCGACTTCTGCAATATTGCGACCGGCAAGCCCGTCGCTGTTGACTACGCTGAGCCGTTCAAGGTTGCTAAGAACGTGAAGGTCATGGGTCTGCGTTACGCAACCGTGACCGGTGTTGCTCGTGACGATCTGGAAGACGGCGGTGCGTGGCTGTACGCAGAGACCACCCGTCAGATTCACAAGATGTGCCCGAACACCGGCGTTGAGATGCTCGTCCCCGACTTCAAGGGTGTTCCCGCGCATGTTCAGAAGGTGATTGACGCTAAGCCTGAGGTGTTCGCGCACAACCTGGAGACCGTCCCCCGTATCTTCCGTCAGATTCGCCCGGCGTTCCGTTACGAGCGTTCCCTGGATGTTATTACCCAGGCTAAGGAAGGCGGCATGGTCACCAAGTCCAACCTGATTCTGGGTATGGGCGAGACCGATGACGAGATTTACGAGGCGCTGTGCGATCTGCACGATGCTGGTTGTGACATCATTACCCTCACCCAGTACCTGCGCCCCGGCCCGCTCTTCCACCCGATTGAGCGTTGGGTGAAGCCGCAGCAGTTCGTGGATTTCGCGAACATGGCTGAGGAGATTGGTTTCGCTGGCGTTATGGCGGGCCCGATGGTTCGTTCTTCGTACCGTGCAGGTCGCCTGTGGGCTCGTGCAATGCGTAAGAACGGCTACCCGATCCCTGAGAACCTTGCCCACATTGAGGGCGAGGGTGCAGCTCTGCAGGAAGCCTCCTCCCTGGTGGCTGCGGGCTACTAAGCATTTTCAGAATCTTTCTGAGAGCGTTGAGGCTCCTCGACCCCGGTGTTCATCCGGTGTTCGGGGAGCCTCCCCTTATGCCCCGCCCCTTGTGCGGGTAGGGTAAACTAGAAAAATTGCAGGCATACACTGCATCGTTACGTCACTATGGTTCCGTGAGCGTTTGAGGCGCTTCTCGGGGCCGCGGAAGAACCAGCCGAGGAAGAATCGTGGCAGATAAGCGCGAAGAGAAGAAAAAGAAGAAGGAACGCACTCCGGGCACTTTCGCCCAGATGAAGCAGGTCTACCAGATGACCAAGAAGTCCGACCCGAATATCGGTTGGATTCTGAGTCTGTCGGCTCTGGGTACCCTTTTGGTTTTCCTCCTCATCGGTATTGCCCTGAATAACTGGATTACTTTCCTGATTCTGGGTCTGGGCGTTGCCGCTATTGTGGCGATGCTTCTGCTGGGTCGCCGCGCGCAGACTGCGGCTTTTGCTCAGATTGAGAACCAGCCCGGTCGTAGTGGTGCGGCGATGAACTCGGTGCGCCGCGGTTGGATTGTTGAGGAGCAGCCCGTTGCTGCGAACCGCAACCAGGATCTGGTGTTCCGTGCGCTGGGCCGTCCCGGTATTGTGCTGGTGACCGAGGGCCCTCACAGCCGCGTGACTTCCCTGGTGAACACTGAGAAGAAGCACCTGAACCGTGTGGCTCCGGGCGTTCCGGTTCACGTGATTGAGACCGGTCACGAAGAGGGTCAGGTTGAGCTCAAGGACGTTGTGAAGACTATGAACAAGCTTCCGAAGGCTCTGACTCAGCAGGAGATGCAGGTTGTTTCGGGTCGTCTGAGCACTCTGAACACTATGCGTAACCCGATGAACGCTGTTCCTAAGGGTATTGACCCGATGCGTGCTCGCCCGGACCGTCGTGCGATGCGCGGCCGCTAAGCGAGACACCAATATAAGGTTTTGAAGGCTCCGGCTCTTCCCGTGTGGGGAGGGTCGGAGCCTTTTGTTACGCCCGGTTATTGCGTTGCTGAGGGCATTGCTATTGGCTTTGCTAGAGCTTTACTAGAGGGCGTTAGCATCTCTACTGTGTTTCGTGAGACAACCAAGATGTAACTCCTTTCCAGGATTTGTAACATTACCGAAACACGATAGTCACGCACGCGCAAAAAATAACCACTATGCTTGATATGTCACAGGGTTTTGCCCGCGGCCAAAAACTAAACCAAAGACTGAATGTGATGAGGGAAAACACCCTCCTGCACCGTCAGTCGAACAAGGAGCAGTCCTCATGTTTACCAGCCCCCAGGAAGTTCTCGACTTTATCAAGAACGAAGAAGTAGTCTTCGTTGATATCCGATTCACCGACATGCCCGGCGTGCAGCAGCACTTCAACCTGCCCGCTAAGGCGATTGATGACGATTTCTTCGTCAACGGCCAGCTTTTTGATGGCTCCTCCATTCGCGGCTTCCAGGGCATTGCAGAGTCCGACATGCAGCTGATCCCCGACGTTCAGTCCGCGTACGTTGACCCCTTCCGCATTGAGAAGACCCTGGTCATCATCTGCTCCATCGTGAACCCCCGCACCGGCGAGCCCTACCACCGTGACCCCCGCGGCGTCGCTGAGCGTGCCGAGGCGTACCTGCAGTCCACCGGTATTGCAGACACCGCGTTCTTCGCATCCGAGGCTGAATTCTTCGTCTTCGAGGATGTCCGCTACCAGGTCGAGCCGAACTCCGTGTTCTACAAGATCGACTCCGATGAGGCTCCCTGGAACACCGGCCGCAAGGAAGAGGGCGGCAACCTGGGCAACAAGACCCCCGTCAAGGGCGGCTACTTCCCTGTCTCCCCCGTCGACAAGCAGGCTGATCTGCGTGACGCAATGTGCGTAGCAATGGACGAGGTTGGCCTCGAAGTTGAGCGTAGCCACCACGAGGTGGGCGCAGCCGGCCAGGCAGAAATCAACTACAAGTTCGACACCCTCACCAAGGCTGCTGACGACCTGCTGAAGTTCAAGTACGTCATCAAGGGCACCGCAGATGCATGGGGCAAGTCCGTGACCTTCATGCCCAAGCCCGTGTTCGGTGACAACGGCTCCGGTATGCACTGCCACCAGTCGCTGTGGCAGGACGGCGAGCCCCTCTTCTACGATGAGCGCGGCTACGCTAACCTCTCTGACACCGCACGTTGGTACATTGGCGGTCTGATTGAGCACTCCTCCGCTGTTCTGGCGTTCACCAACCCGACCGTGAACTCTTACAAGCGTCTGGTTCCCGGCTACGAGGCTCCCATCAACATGGTGTACTCGCAGGGTAACCGTTCCGCCGGTATCCGCATCCCGATTACCGGCACCAACCCGAAGGCTAAGCGTCTGGAGTTCCGTGCACCGGACCCCTCCGCTAACCCCTACTTCGCGTTTGCTGCTCAGCTGATGGCTGGTCTGGACGGTATCCGTAACCGCATTGAGCCGCCGGCACCGATCGATAAGGACCTGTACGAGCTGCCCGCTGAAGAGGCTAAGGACATCAAGAAGGCTCCGGCTAACCTGGAGGAGGCACTGGCGGCTCTGGAGGCTGACCACGACTTCCTGCTCGAGGGCGGCGTCTTCACCGAGGACCTGATTCAGGCTTGGATTGACTACAAGCGTAAGAACGAGCTGGAGCCGCTTTCGCTGGTTCCGCACCCGCTTGAGTACCAGCTGTACTACGGCGTCTAATTCGCTGGCGTCTTATCTTTCCTTCTGGGCTTTGCCCCGCACCCGCACTGAGGTTAGTTGCGGGGTGGGTTCTGGGGTAAGTTCTAGATAGCAGACAACGGCCTATACGTTCCTTTGGGAGCGTATAGGCCGTTGTTGTATATTCTGAGGGGTTTCTGCAGGGTATCTGCGGAGTTTCTGCAGGGCTCAGGCTCACCGGACTATTTTGGTGACGGTTCGTGTCTAATATTTTTCTGCCTCGATGAGCCTCGTGTGTCTTAGTTGCGCTTAGAGCGGCTCTAAGGGCTAAGCTGTTGGTGCTGGCGTTCCCTCCCTTTTTGTCGTGCAACCGGAGGGAACGCCAGTCTATTTTTATGCCCTAATGCTGCTGAGCGTTTAGAACCTGCTGAGCGATGAGCCGGTCAAGCTTGCGCACGTCAATCTTTCGACCCAGCTTGATTTTGATGTAGCCAACCTTCGTCCATAGAGCAATTTCACTATTCGCGTCGAACAGGTTTCCTGCATTTTCAGAAGACCACATATGGATTGAGGAGTAAGGCAACGAATACATTTCTACCTTCTTACCCGTCAGGCCTTGAGCATCACGAATGATGAGTCGGTGAGTCGTGAAAATCGCGGAATCGCGGAAAGTAGCAAAGGCTGCGACAGCGCTTTCGCCCGACCCCAAAAGGGCTTGAGCATCCTGAGGTACTGGAATTTCTGATTGCAAAGTCCAGGTCATGATAGCGGCGATAGACATAGAGTTACCTCCAAGGTGTTGAGTGATAATAACGTTCTCAGTATAAGAGCTTTGTAACTCATGCGCGGTCTAGATGGTTATCCTTGCAGACACGCTGTGAGCAATAAATACCTGTGGAGGGCTGTACCGGTAAATCTCATAGAGCGGCTTCATACCTATACCTTTGTACAGAGCTTTCAACACTGAGGTATGCTCTTTCATCACGCAGAACGTATTTGAAAGGAAACGCCGTTGCCAGATTCCGCCGCATATTTTCAGGCAAAGTACTTCAACGAGCTGACTCTACGTGAGCTTCAGCAGATTCATATCACTCGTTCTCTTGTTTTTACTGTGGGTCAGCAGATTCTTGCGCAGGAGCCAGATGAAGCAGACTTCGAGTCTGTTCATTTCTTCCACGCGGATAAGGCTGGTCGAGTTCTGGCTTACCTGCGTCTCTTTGATCTTATGACGGTCGATGATGGCTATCACCGCCCTATCGAAGGTGCTTGGACCGTCGGTCGAGTAGCTGTCCGTGAGGAGGCGCGTGGCACCGGTCTGGGGCGCGCCCTACTGCATGAGGCGATTAGCTGGGTCCGTGAAAATACGGAAGCTCGTCAGCTGGTGATTAGCGCCCAGTCCTACCTGAAAGACAGCTACTATGGTGCGGCGGGGTTCGTGCAAGTGGGAGAGCCGTACCTTGAGGTCGGGATTGAGCATGTGGAGATGCTTCTGGAGCTCTAACGGACCCTACCCCCTCTTCCCTTGTAGGAGCAGGTCGCGGGTCACATCATAAGATGTCGTACCCGCTAGTCCCGGGGTTCTTCCTGCACAGGCGTACAATGAAAGTGCGTGCGCCCGGCCGGCGGCACCTACGAATTCCGCGAGAAACGACATCACAACGCCGTGTTCTCACCGACGCCCTTCCCCTTTTTAGTATCAGCTAGGGCGAGTATCGCCGATGACCGACCGACCCGTCTGACGCCGCATCCACTGTAACGAGGAGAAATCTCATGGCATATCAGCCGACCATCCTAAACGGTGAAACTGTTTTCCGTAACGAAGTTTTTCAGACCGGCCTCATGTCCCAGCTACTGGACGGCATCTACGATGGCGAGATGACCATCGGTGAGCTCCTGAGCCACGGCAACTTCGGTGTGGGTACCTTCAACGGCCTCGACGGCGAAATGGTCGTCCTCGACGGCGTCTGCTACCAGGTACGCCACGACGGCTCCGTATCCCTGCCCGACCTGCGCCAGCAGACCCCCTACGCCGTGGTCACCAACTTCGTGCCCATGATTAAGCGCGAACTACCGCATAACCTACTCCGTAAGTCTGCCTCGCAGATTCTGGATGACTTCACCGTCTCTAAGAACTACATGTACGCCATCAAGATTTACGGCGAGTTCGAATGGGTCCGCACCCGCACCGTCATCAAGCAGGAGAAGCCCTACCCGAAGATGGTTGCGGCCACTGAGAACGAGGACATTGTCCAGTTCGATAACGTGACCGGCACGATTGTTGGCTTCCGCACCCCGATCTACGAGCAGGGCATCTCGGTGCCCGGCTGCCACGCCCACTTTATCGATGATGAGCGTGTTCAGGGCGGCCACGTGGTCGACTTCAAGCTGCGCTCCGCAAAGGTCGAGATTTGCCCCGGTACCGGCCTGCAGCTGCACCTGCCGCTGACCCCCGAGTTCTCCTCCGCTAACCTCTCCCCCGAGGACCTAGCCGACCAGATTTCCAAGGCTGAGAAGCACTAAGCTTCTTTCCCGCTCCCGGGATATAGCAACGGGATATATTAACGAAGGAGCCGCCCTCTACTGTTCTGTAGAGGGCGGCTCCTTCGTGTTTATACGTGCTGTTCTGCGGAAGGCTCAGTGCCAAGGAGGCGCTTACGCCTCCGGCACGAACTCACCGTGGCCGCACTCGCGCAGGGCAGCACGCACCTTCTCAGCGGCAGCATCCAGCTCTTCGGCGGTAGCGTCCTTCTTCGCGTTGGCGGGATCGTAATCAGCCATGCTATCAACCGGGAACAGATGGATGTGGGTGTGCGGCACATCGAAGCCCGCAATCATCAGAGCCACACGGTCCTTGTCGAACGCCTGATCCAGGGCACCAGAAATCTTGTGCGCCACAGCGAACAGGTGCGCCGCCAGCTCAGCCGGCAGGTCTGGCCAACGGTCGACCTCAGCGCGGGGAACGAGCAGCAGGTGACCTTCCGACAGGGGCATGATGTCCAGGAAGGCGACGCAGTGCTCGTCCTTCCAGACGAAGCGGCCGGGAATCTCGCCCTCAATAATCTTGGTAAAAATCGTGCTCACAATATTCTCCTTCATGCGCCGTCATCGGCGCGTTTGAAGCTCAACGGTCAGGCTTACGCCTCAACCTCAATGCTCTCACCGGGGTTCAGGTGCTTAAGCTCAGTGCCGTACTTCGCGCCGAAGTTCGTCACCAAACCCTCAATAATGCCGGTGCCGTTGGCGTTAATCATGCCATTGTGAATCGGAACCACACGCTGAGCGCCGGTCGCAATCACAAAATCAATGACTTCCTGAACCTTCGACCAGGGCGCGTGAATCGGCACCAGAACGGTATTCGCACGCACGCGGTGCGGAACCACCAACGAGTCACCCGGGTGGTACACGGCACCGTTAATCAGGTAACCGACATTAGCGATGGTCTGAATCAGCGGGTGAATCAGGGCGTGCTGACCGCCGTAGGTCTTCACCTCAAAACCGGGGATGCTGAACTCAGAATCAGAGGAAACAACGGTAACCTCGGCAGCGGGCACAGCCTCCTTGATGGTCTGGGCGACAGCCTCGGGAGCCCAAATCTTCAACGGGGTCTGCGACTCGGCACGCTCAGCAATCAGCGGCAGCACCGACGGGCCATCAAAATGGTCCGGATGCGCGTGGGTCACGAACAGGTAATCGGCGCCTTCCAGCGCGGTGGCGTGTTCGCCTTCTGCGGCAAAGTTGCCGGGGTCAAGAACGAGGGTGCGCCCCTCATTCTCAAGGCGGATACATGAGTGGGTGTACTTCGTCATTTTCATAGTTTTAGTCTACCGTTAACCCTCATTCGTGCCTGTTGATGACTTCAATTTTTGAGATAAAGCGCAAATCAACCACCTTTTGAATGCCTCTAGTGTAAAGTCGTAAGACAAGATTGACCACACAATGGGACGGATTTCCGCCCCGAAAGGTTCAGCAATGGACACTCATATTCCCGTACGGAGAATTACGAAGCCCGCCGAAGCCCGAAATACCCGCCAGCGTCGCATCATCAAGGCGACCATGGAAGAGCTCGGCGATTTCATCTCAGCACAGGATCTGCACCTGACCCTCGCGAACCGCAAGGAACAGGTCTCTCTCGCAACAACCTACCGTGTGTTGCAGTCACTGGCTAACGCCGGTGAGCTCGACTCGGTCAAGGGCGTTGAGGGTGAGACCCTGTACCGCCACTGCCGGGTGAAAGATCACCACCACCACCTGCTCTGCCGCCGATGCGGCACCGCCATTGAGCTAGAAGCACCCGCCCTCGAGGACTGGGCACTGGCGATGGGTAAGCAGCACGGCTTCTCGGAGCTGGAGCACGTGGTTGAAGTGACCGGTTACTGCCCGGACTGCACTTTGGCACGTCGCGAGGAAGAGTCGCAGGGCGGCGCTTCACGCTAACGTTGCAGGCTAAGCCGCACCCCTCACCTGCTGAGGGGCTTTCCTTCACCGGAGAGGATCCTTCTCTGGAGGAACAAGAAGAGGGCGTCTTTAAAGATCTTCGACGCCGCTACAGCACGACACACAGGGCATCTGGACAGGGCAACACAACGCCACACAGGTTGAGCCCGCATTGCGCACCGGGTACATGACCCGTAGCGCTAACACAGCACGACAACGAAAGAGCCCCGCCTCATTCCCGAGGTGGGGCTCTTTCTATAGGTCTTATGCCTTCTCAGCCAGCTGGCGGCCCGACGCGCTATGGCGGCGCTTCACGCCACCAATCACACGGCACACCACGTAAATCAGGAAGGAAATGCTGGTCACGTAGGGGCTAATCGGCAGCGAACCGGCAAGAGCCAGCAGAATACCGCCCACAATGGACGCCTCCGCAAACAGCACCGACAAGATTAGGGTACGTACCGGAGAAGCCGTCACCTGCATCGCTGCAGCCGCCGGAGTAATCAGCAGCGCCAGCACCAGCAGCGAACCGACCACCTGCACCGACAGAGCCACAGCAATACCCAGAATCACCATGAACACCAGGGACAGGAAGCGCATCGGCACGCCCTTAGCGCGCGCGACCTCCGGGTCCAGGGAGGAGAAGCTCAGCGGACGCCACACCATCACCAGCAGGGAAATAATAACTACCGCACCAATAATCATGGTGTGCAGCTGGTCGGCATCCACGGACACGATCTGACCGGTCAGCAGACCGAACTTATTCGCGCTACGGCCCTGGTACAGGGAGAGGAAGAGAATACCCAAGCCCAAGCCGAACGGCATGAGCGCACCAATGACCGAGTTCGAGTTACTCGCCTTAGAGCCCAGAAAGGCAATCAGCAGAGCCGAGGCAATCGAACCGACCATGGAGCCGGTCACCACGTCATAGCCGAGCAACAGGGCAAGGGCGGCACCCGCGAAAGACATTTCAGAGACGCCGTGCACCGCAAAGGCGTGGTCGCGCATCATCACGAAAATGCCGACGAAACCACCGATAAGGCCCAGAACAGCGCCAGCAAAAATGGAGTTCTGCAGCATCTGCAACAGCTCACCGTAGCGGTCAAAAACGAAGATACGGGAGAGCAAATCGTTCTGCGCGGCGGCAACCGGTGCCAGAGCGGGGAGGGAAGCAAGAATGGTCATCGAGTGGTTCCTCCCGGAATGTGTAGAGTGCGGTGCGGTTCAGAAAGACCAGACTTCAGGTGGGAGCCGTGAATGTTCTGGTCGGTGCCCTCAATATGGCAGTGGTCGCTGGCGTGAGTCTCACCCACCACCACGTAACGGCCATTAGACTTGAGCACGCTCACCGGGGTTCCGTACAGGGAGGTGAGAGTCTCGCTGGTCATGACCTCTTCCACCGACCCGACCGTGAAACGGCCGTTCGCCAGATAGAGCACGCGATCCACATGCTCAATGATGGGGTTGATTTCGTGGGTCACGAACACCACCGCCACGCCGCGTTCACGGTTGAACCGGTGAATCAGCTCAGCCACCGCGTACTGGTGGTTGAGGTCCAGGGAGAGTAGCGCCTCATCAGCCAGCAGAATCTTCGGGTCGTTCGCGAGCGCCTGGGCGATACGCAGGCGTTGCTGCTCACCACCGGAGAGCAGACCCACCGGCACGTTCGCGTATTCGGTTGCGCCGACGGCTTCGAGGAGCTCGTCAACCTTGGCGCGGTATTTGCGGCCGTGCAGGCGGATGCCCCAGCGGTGCCCGTCCACGCCAAGTCCCACGAGGTCGCGGGCGCGCATCGGGGTGGAGGTGGGGATGGACTTCTGCTGCGGTACGTAGCCGACGCCGGCGTTGCCCAGACGTGCGGGTTTGCCAAGCACGGAGATTTCGCCAGCGTTGAGTCCGGTCAGGCCGAGAACGACTTTGAGGAAGGTGGACTTGCCGGAGCCGTTGGGTCCGAGCACGGCGAAGTATTCGCCTGCGCCGATGTCGAGGGTTAAATCTTTCCAGAGGGTGCGGGCCCCGAAAGCGAGGCTACCCCCGCGAATGGAAATCGCGGGGGTGGCACCGTTATTGTTGTCAGTCACTTAGGAGAGCGCCTTTTCGAGGTTGCTGACGTTGGTCTTCATCCATGCCAGGTAGTTGGTATTTTCCGGCAGGGTTTCGGTGAAGGATACGTAGTTCACCGAGGCGTCCTTAGCTGCCTGCAGCACCTCGTTAGTCTGGGAGGTGGAGGTCTGCTCGTTGTAGGCGAGCAGCTGGACCTTCTTCTCGGTGACCATGTCCTTGGTTTCCTTCAGGACGAGTGCGGGAACGTCGTTGCCGGCTTCGGCTGCCTCAGCGAATTCGCTGGGGGTTGCGTTCTCTGCGCCGGTGGAGGAAATCAGGTAGTCCGGCACGGGCTCGGTGGACAGGTACTTCTTGTCTTCACCGGCGATTGCCTTGGCGGTGGTGTCCAGTGCGTCCAGTTCCTTGGAGAAGGTGGATGCGTTGGTGCGGAACGCCTCAGCGTGTGCGGAGTCGAGGCCTGCGAGCTCTTCAGCGATCTTCTGGGCGACCTTCTTCATGGTTTCGAAGTCGTACCAGAGGTGCTCGTTAAACTCGTGTGCGTGGGCGTGGTCGCCGCCGTCTTCGTGGTGTTCGCCGCCGCGGTGGTCCTCGACCAGATGGGTGTATTCGGCATCGGTGAGCTTGCCGCTGACCTTGACCGCGTTCACGATCTTCTGGGAGGCGTTGTCCTTGCCTGCGAGGTCTTCGAGGAACAGGTCGTAGCCTGCGCCGTTGATGACGATCAGGGATGCGTCCTTCGCCTTGAGGCGGTCGGCGCTGGTGGCTTCGTAGGAGTGGGGGTCGGTGCTGGTGGAGGCAATCAGCGCGGTAACCTCGATGTAGTCGCCGCCGATCTGCTTGGCGATGTCTGCGTAGACGTCGGTGGAGGCGACGACCTTCACCTTGCCGTTGTTGGAGCCAGCCGAGGAGGACGAACCGGAGGAGGTCTTGTTCTCGGTTGCGCAGCCTGCCAGCAGCAGGGAGGATGCGGCGAGTGAGCCCATTGCGGTGAGGAAGTGCTTGCGGGTGATCTTCGGGTGCGACATGAGGGCTCTCTTTCGGTTCGTTCTAGTCTGTAGGTTCCTTAACTACATCATGCGCACACCCGTATAAACAACTCTTTATTGTTGTCATGTGGGTGGTGTTGGGCGGCTCATTTTCCCTGTTGGAAGCTTATGTAGCAGGGATATTTAGCTAAGCTTGCTCCGCTCCCCTGCCGCCGCTTCATCCCTCCACCTGAGACTGCCCCTAGGGGGCACCCATACGCCGTTTCTGACCGCAAAACAACCCGCCCCGCACTCTCCTTCACGAGAGTGCGGGGCGGGCTGTGTGTTCAAGATTCCCCCGTTTTACTCGGAGTATCTCACGATGCGGTTACTGGGCTTCATTCGGTTACTGGGCTTCGCGCGCCTGCTGTCGGCGTACACGCTCACGCACCGCATCCTGGGTGGTGTCGTTGATTTCGCCAACGAGCTCCTCCAGCACGTCTTCGAGGAAGACCACGCCGAGGGTTACGCCCTGTTCATCCATAACCTGCGCGATATGGGTTCGACTGCGCTGCATGGAGGCGAGCGCATCGTCAATATCGGTGGTCGGGGTGAGCGTGTCCAGGGAACGCAGCTTGTACCAGGGGAAGGGCTCCTCGAACCGCTCGGGGGCGATGGCGAGGGCATCCTTCACGTGCAGGTAGCCCATGTAGGTTCCGTCGCTGTCGGTAATGACGAAGCGGGAGTAGCCGCTGCGTGCCACGGCGCGTTCCAATTCGGCGGGGGTGCTGCCGAAGGGCAAGGTGACGAGCTTATCGCCGGGCACCATGATTTCGTAGACGTCCTTCTCGGTGAATTCGAGGGCACTTTCAATCACGCCGGCGTCGTCTTCCACGGTGCCTTCCGCGGTTGAGGTTGCCACGATGGTCTGCAACTCGCCCAGGGTGAAGGTGGAGGCGACTTCGTCCTTCGCGTCAACCTTCATGAGCGCCAGCAGCTTGTTGGACAGGTTGTTCAGCAGGGCGACCACGGGGGCGAAAATCTTGGAGAAGGTCACCAGGGTCGGCACAATCCAGAGAGCCACACCGCGGGCGGCGAGGGTCACGGCGGCATTCTTGGGAACCATCTCGCTGAAGATCACGTGCAGGTAGGTGACCAGAATCAGGGTGATGACGAAGGCGATTACGTCCACGATCGCGTGGGGCAGGCCGACCAGGTGCAGGGGCACCTCCATCATGTGGTGCAGTGCCGGTTCTGAGACGTTCAGAATCAGCAGGGAGCAGATGGTGATGCCCAGCTGGCAGGTGGCGAGCATGAGCGAGACGTTTTCTAGCGCGTAGATGACGGTCTGCGCTCGCTTATTGTCTTCTTCGGCGAGCGGTTCGATTTGTGCTCGTCGGGTGGACATGATGGCGAATTCACCGGCGACGAAGAAGGCGTTTCCGGCGAGCAGGATGACGAGCAGTGCGATGGCTACCCAGTCGTTCATGCGTTGCCTCCCTTCTCGGTCTGTTCCTGTGCGCTAGGTGCGGGGGTGAATCGGATGCGGTCCACGCGGCGGCCTTCGAGGGTGTCGACGCGCAGGGTGCCGCCGGGTACGGGGACGCTGTCGCCTACTTCGGGGATGCGGCCGAGTCGTTCCATCATGAAGCCGCCGACGGTTTCGTATTCGGGGCTTTCCTCAACCTCGAGTCCGGGGATGAGGGTGTTGATTTCGTCGGGGCGGCGCAGGCCGGAGAACACCCAGTCGCCGTTGCCGTAGCGTAGGGGGCGTTCGGTGCGGCCGCGGTCGTGTTCGTCGGAGACTTCGCCGACGATTTCTTCGACGAGGTCTTCGAGAGTTGCGATGCCGGCGGTTCCGCCGTATTCGTCGAGGACCACGGCGAGCTGCAGGGCGCCCTGGCGTAGCTGGGTGAGTAGCGCGTCCAGGTGCAGGGTTTCGGGGACCTGCAGCACGTCTTCTGCGAGGGCGCCGGCTTCGAGGGTTTCACGTACCTCCGGGGGCACGCCGACTGCCTTCTTCACGTGCACGACGCCCACGATGTTGTCGTGGTCGCCCTTGTAGAGGGGGAATCGGGAGTGGCCGGTGGAGCGTGCCAGCTTGATGACTTCGGCAACGGGAGCGGTGTCTTCGAGCATGGCGACCTGGCCGCGCGGGGTCATTACTTCGGAGGCGGTCAGCTCGGAGAAGCGCAGGGTGCGGTCCACGAAGCGTGCCGCGTCCGAGTCGAGGGTGCCTTCTTCTGCGGAGCGACGAACCATGGAGGAGAGCTCTTCGGGGGTGCGTGCCGCGGAGAGTTCCTCCTTGGCTTCCATGCCGAAGCGTCCGAGGATCCAGTTGGCGGAGCCGTTCATGATGCGCACGAGCGGGGATATGACGCGGGTGAAGGCGAGCTGCGCGGGGGCGACTCGACGCGCCACATCGTAGGGTTCGGCGATAGCGAGGCCCTTGGGCAGCAGTTCGCCGACGATCATGGAGAGCAGGGTTGCGATGAGCATTGCCAGCAGCAGGGTGAGCATATCGGTCACGCTGGTGGGCAGACCCAGGCTGCTGATGGCGCCGGTGGTGAGCGCCTTGATGGCGGAATCGAGAGTGTAGCCGGTCAGCAGCGTGGTTATGGTGATGCCGATCTGGCAGCTGGACAGCTGAGTGGAGAGGGTTTTGAGGCAGCGCAGAACGGCGTCGGCGGCTTTATCGCCGGAGTCCTTTGCCTGCTGCACGGTGGCGGTTTCGAGCGCCACGAGTGAGAACTCTACGGCAACGAAGAAGCCGGTACCCAGGATGAGGAGCAGGCCGATGAGCAGGAGAATCAGATCCACTCAGCCACCGCCTCCATCAACTGGTGCACGGTGCCTTGGGCCTGGCGGGGTAGCCCCGCAGCCAGGCTGTCCAGATGCTGAGCATCGGAGGTGGTGTTTTTGGGTGTTACCGTGCCGTGTTGAGCAGAGTACGCGGGCAGTATTCTGCGCTGGCTAGTAGTCAGAGTCTTACTCAAAGGGTCATCCATACCCCATATTTTAGCGAAGGTTTCGTCACTTCCCGGTGCTGTAGAGTGCCTGCTCACAAGTGCAAGACAGCACTTGTTGCGCACGCGGCTCATTGCTAATCCGTAAGAGTGAAAAATTGCATTGCGGATATGGCGCGATGAGCTGGAAAGTTCACCGTGCTTCTCTTTACACTTATACATAGGAGCATGAGTGTGCCGCCATGCAAGCGGATGAACCCCGACGTTCACGGCACGCTAGGCAGGTTTGTACGGTGCACACCCCGCACATACGGCCACCATCTTAGGCGATGCGCACATGCTCAGCGTGATGATTCGCCCCTCGAAGACGCGGGTCGTCTATGCCGGGGAGAGTCCCGGACGCGACGGATAAATTCACACTAATTGGAAGAGGCGTTTAACGTGCCAAATCTGCCAGAACATCTGGTGCCTGAGGAATTTGCCGGTAACGAATGGTTCGTTGAAGAACAGTACGAGCGTTACCAGAAGGGCAAGAACCTCGTGGACCCTTCATGGTGGCCCATTTTTGAGACCATCGACAAGGCGCTGGGAGGCGCCGGTACCGCTAGTGCAGCTCCTGCTGCGGCACCCGCCGCACCGGCTGCGCCTGCCGCACCTGTAGCAACTCCCGCCCCCGCGGCACCGAAGCCTGCGGCTGCGCCTGCTAACCCAACCCCTCCCGCTGCTACCAAGAAGGCTGAACCTGTGGAACCTGCTGAAGACAAGATTGTCCCCCTCCGCGGCCCTGCTAAGGCAGTCGTCACGACCATGGAAGAGTCGCTGACTGTCCCCACCGCGACCACCGTTCGTGCGGTCCCCGCAAAGCTGCTCATTGAGAACCGTGCTGCCATCAACAAGTACCTGGCAAGCACCCGCGGTGGCAAGGTCTCCTTCACCCACATCATTGGTTACGCAGTAATTCGCGCAGTGGCAGCGATGCCTTCGATGAACGTGACCTACGGTGTGGACGAGAAGGGCAAGCCCGTTGCAATCCACAACGCACACGTGAACTTTGGTCTGGCTATTGACCTGCCCCGCCCCGACGGTTCCCGTAACCTGGTCGTTCCGAACCTCAAGGGTGCTGAGCAGCTGAGCTTCCGCGAGTTCTGGGATGCGTACAACGACATCGTTAAGCGTGGCCGTAACGGCGCGCTGACCATTGAGGACTTCCGCGGCACCACTGTTTCGCTGACCAACCCCGGTGGTATTGGTACCGTCCACTCGGTGCCCCGCCTCTCCAAGGGCCAGGCAGCCATCATCGGTGTGGGTGCTCTGGAGTACCCGGCTGAGTTCCGCGGCCTGTCCGAGAAGCTCATCACCCAGCAGGGTCTGTCCAAGATCATCACCCTGACCAGCACCTACGACCACCGCGTCATTCAGGGTGCAGGTTCCGGTGAGTTCCTGAAGCTGGTTGAGCACTACCTGCTCGGCGGCGACGACTTCTACGACGCAATCTTCCGCGACCTGAAGGTTCCTTTCGAGCCGGTTCGTTGGGCACGCGACAACCACGTCGATGACGCTCAGGAGATCTCTAAGGTTGCACGTATCCAGCAGCTGATTCACGCTTACCGCGTGCACGGCCACCTGACCGCAGCAACCAACCCCGTTGGTTACAAGATGCGTTCGCACCCGGACCTGAAGCTGGAGAACTACGGCCTGACCCTGTGGGATCTGGACCGCGTCTACCCGACCGGTGGCTTCGGCGGTTCCGAGCGTCTGCCGCTGCGCACCATCCTGGAGCGCCTGCACGAGGCATACTCCGGCTCCCTGTCCGTTGAGTACATGTACTCTGAGAACCCCGAGGTTCGCGCATGGTTCCAGGAGCGCCTGGAGCGCGGCGTTGCTAAGCCCACCCGCGAGGAGCAGCTGCGTGTTCTCTCCAAGCTGGTTGAGGCTGAGGCATTCGAGAACTTCCTGCAGACCAAGTACCTGGGTCAGAAGCGCTTCTCCCTGGAGGGCGGCGAGTCCCTGATTCCGCTGCTGGACGCTGTTCTGGACAAGGCCGCTAACAACGACCTGAAGGGCGTTGCCATTGGTATGGCACACCGCGGTCGCCTGAACGTGCTGACCAACATTGCTGGTAAGTCCTACGCTCAGATTTTCCGTGAGTTCTCCGGCACCGCAGCACCTTACGAGGGCGGCTCCGGTGACGTGAAGTACCACCTCGGTACCGAGGGTGTCTTCACCTCCGATTCCGGTAAACAGACCCAGGTGTACGTGGCTGCTAACCCCTCGCACCTTGAGGCTGCAAACACCGTGCTCGAGGGTATCGTCCGCGCTAAGCAGGATGTCTACCGCGAGCAGGGCGTTGAGGGCCACCCGGTCCTGCCGATCCTGATTCACGGTGACGCAGCGTTCGCTGGCCAGGGCATCGTCATGGAGACCCTGCAGATGGCTGACCTGAAGGCGTACACCACCGGCGGCACCGTACACGTTGTGGTGAACAACCAGATTGGCTTCACCACCCTGCCGAACGACGGCCGCACCGCAACCCACGCTACCGACATTGCGCGTATGACCAAGGCCCCGGTCTTCCACGTCAACGCCGATGACCCGGATGCAGTGGTTCGCGCTGCACGCCTGGCATTCGAGTACCGTGAGCGCTTCGGTCGCGACGTTGTCATTGACCTGATTTGCTACCGCCGCCGCGGTCACAACGAGGCTGATGATCCGTCGATGACCCAGCCGAAGATGTACCAGGACATCGACGCACTGCCCTCGACCCGCACCCTGTACGCACAGGACCTGGTCGGTCGCGGCGACGTCTCTCAGGAAGAGGCAGACGAAGTTCTGGACTCCTACCACTCGAAGCTGGACGCTATCTTCGTTGAGACTCAGTCTTCGGCACCGGCTCCTGCTGGCGCGCACGTTTCCGGTCTGGAACTGCCCGCTGCTCAGCAGAACACCGAGGTCGTTCACGGCGGTAAGACTGCGATTTCCCGTGAGACTTTCCAGCACATCGCTGACGCGTTCGGTAAGGCTCCCGAGGGCTTCACCGTCCACAAGAAGCTGAAGAAGCTCATGGAGCAGCGCGTTGAGATGGGCCGCACCGGCAACGTGAACTGGGGTATGGGTGAACTGCTCGCCTTCGGTTCGCTGCTGATGGAGGGCACCGACGTTCGTATGAGCGGTCAGGATGTTCAGCGCGGTACCTTTGTTCAGCGTCACGCTGTTCTGCACGACCACATCACTGATGAAGAGTGGTCGCCGCTGGAGCACCTCTCTGAGGACCAGGGCAAGTTCCGTATCTACAACTCCTTCCTCTCTGAGTACGGCGTTCTCGGCTTCGAGTACGGCTACTCGGTGGAGCGCCCCGACTCGCTCGTGGTGTGGGAGGCTCAGTTCGGTGACTTCGCAAACGGCGCTCAGACCATCATTGACGAGTTCGTGTCTTCCTCCGAGCAGAAGTGGGGCCAGCGCTCCTCGCTGGTTATGCTGCTTCCTCACGGCTACGAGGGTCAGGGTCCTGACCACTCCTCGGCTCGTGTTGAGCGTTACCTGCAGCTGTGCGCTGAGAACAACATGACTGTTGCCTGCCCCTCGACCCCGGCTTCGCACTTCCACCTGCTGCGTCGCCACTCTCAGCACCGTCCGTACAAGCCGCTCGTGGTGATCAGCCCCAAGCAGCTGCTGCGTCTGAAGGCTGCTGCGTCCTCCATCGAGGACTTCACCGAGGGTTCGTTCCAGCCGGTGATTGGTGACCGTTCGGGTATCAACCCGGCTCAGGTTGAGCGTGTGGTCTTCGTATCCGGTCGTCTCTACTACGATCTGGAAGCTGAGCGCGAGCGCCGCGGCGACACCAAGACCGCTATTGTCTCGGTGGAGCAGCTGTACCCGCTGCCCGAGCAGGAGATCAAGGAACAGCTGGCTCTGTACTCGAACGCTACCGACGTTGTGTGGGCTCAGGACGAGCCTGCTAACCAGGGTCAGTGGCCGTTCATGGCTCTCAACCTGCAGCCGCTGATTGACCGCCGTATGCGTCTGGCTTCCCGCTCCGCAGCTGCTTCCCCGGCTGCCGGTACCGGTAAGCTGCACGCAGCTGAGGCTGAGGCTCTGCTCAAGCAGGTCTTCGAAGGCTAAGGTCTTCTACAGCTGATCGGCTCATGATTTAGCTCTTCAAAACCCGTCTGCCCGTCAGATGTTTCTGGCGGGCAGACGGGTTTTTTAGTCTCGGATGCTTACCGGATAGGGTATTAAGTTCGAAAAGAGGCCGGTAAGCGCTTATCCTAGATATGAAGACTATTACTCACGTGCCTTGCCGCCTCTCACGGCGGGCGCATCCTGCTGAAGAAAGAATTCCGTGGAGCAACGCAATATTCGAATTGTGGCAGTCGGCGATGACCTGCTCGCCGGTGTTGGCGACCCCCGTACCCTCGGCTGGTTTGGCCGCGTTATGGCGCGCACCCCGCAGACCACCGCATCCATTGCGGCATATAACCTTGCCGCCCCCAATGAAGGTAGCGAGCAGCTGAATGCACGCTGGTTCGAGGAGGCGCGCCGCCGCTTCGTTCCCGGTGCTGATAACCGCCTCATTATTGCTCCGTCGACCTTTGACATTGATTTGGGTCTAACCAGCGCTCGTTCGCGTTTGAACCTGGCGAACATTGTGGACATGGCGTCGCAGAACAACATTAAGGTTCTGGTTGTTGGTCCGCCGCCGACCCTGGACGCTGAGCGTAACCGCCGTATCGCTGACCTGTCGGCGGCGTACGCGGATGTGGTGACCCGCCGTAACCACGTGTACGTGGATACGTTCAACCCGCTGCTTCACCACGAGCAGTGGCGCAACGACCTTGCCGCGAATGACGGCCGCCCGGGTCAGTCCGGTTACGGTCTGATGGCGTGGCTGGTTCTGCACCGCGGCTGGTACAACTGGCTGAACATTCCCGAGCACGGCTAAGAGCCCGCTCCCCCGGCTGGGGTTGTGAGCTGATGCGAAGAAAGTTCGTGTTTTTTAGCTCATATCCCGGTTCCAAGATGCAATCATGCCGTTTCTATGAAAAAATAGACGGCGTTGCCCTTATAGCGTGGAGCACCGGTTTTCGGTGACCGCCTCTGCTAGGGCAGGTAATAGGGAGCGCGCACCGCGAAGGTGGGGCGTGCATCCATGAACACTATAAGGAGGCTCTGATGAGCAAGCGCGGTCGTAAGCGCAAGGACCGTCGTAAGGGCGGCGCAAACCACGGTAAGCGCCCCAACGCATAAGGTATCTTGCATACACTTTAAAACCCCGGCGTTTCGGATATTATTCGGACCCGGGGTTTTGCTTTACCCGCAGATGTTTGTGCACATTCTGCGGAATAAAGAGAAGAATTCTACGTTATGGAAGTGAACGCCTGGCGCGTTCCTGTAGAGGAGAAACATGGCTGAAACCAACACCGCGGCGGATACCCGCGAGCTGCGCGAACACTTTACCGCGGACGCTATGCAGTATGTGGATCAGCTCTACGCTGCCGCCCTGCGGATGAGCCGCAACTCTGCCGATGCTGAAGACCTGGTGCAGGAAACCTACATGAAGGCTTTTGCTTCATACCACCAGTTCACCGAGGGTACGAACCTGAAGGCGTGGCTGTACCGCATCCTGACGAATACGTACATCAACCTGTACCGTAAGCGTCAGCGTGAGCCGCAGCAGTCTCAGGGTGAGACGGTGGAGGATTGGCAGCTGGCTCAGGCCGGTGAGCATGATGCGGTGGGTCTGCGTTCTGCCGAGGCGGAGGCGCTGAGCGCCTTGCCGAATACGGAGGTTCGTGAGGCTTTGAATGAGCTGTCTGAGGATTTCCGTATGGTAGTGTACTACTCCGATGTGGAGGGGTTCGCGTACAAGGATATTGCGGAGATTCTGGATATCCCCCTGGGCACGGTGATGTCTCGCTTGCATCGTGGCCGCCTTATTCTGCGTGAGAAGTTGCTCGATTATGCGCGTGAGAACGGTCTGCGCCCGTCAACCATCGCAAAGGTAGAAGCGCAGGCTGAGGCGAAAGCTGCCGCGAAGGCGAGCGCTAAGGCGCAACCGGCTAAGGCTATCAAGGGCACTAAGGCTACCAAGGGCACTAAGGCGGCCAAGGGCGTAAAGTCCCCTCCGGCGGGCTCTGGCTCCGAGGCGCCTGCAGATTCTTAGATTCGCTCTTCTACCCGTGAGCTAGCCCCCATGAGGTTGAGGCTAGACTCCCCTAAGGCTTTATACCTTCCGTGTGAAAGGAACCCCGATGTCAACCACAGACAAGAATTCTTCTGTCCCCGAAGCCTCCGCGGCCTCTGAGCCGTTGGAGGATTGCGGCGGTCAGCCCTGCTCGGCGACCCTCAAGCGCCTCTACGAATTCCTCGATAGGGAGCTGAGCCCCGAGCAGCTACGCACGGTTCAGACACATCTGGATGCCTGCCCCGAGTGCGCGGATGTGAAGGACTTTGAGCTGATGATTCGTGAGAAAATGCGTTCTTCGTGCGCTCAGCAGGCGCCCGAGCAGCTAAAGGCTCGTCTGCTGCAGGATGTGCAAAAGTTCTGCGCCGAGGCTAACCTCTAAGCTGCCTCAGGCTCTTGCCTCGCTGGGGGGGGGTACAGAAATCTAATGACAAGTTAAGGCGGTGCACCAATGACGGTGCGCCGCCTTTACTCGTATTGGTTGGTTTCGCGCTGTCTGGTCCGTGTTGCCTGGTTCGCGCTGCCTATCTCATCGCTGGAGCCCTCAGAGGCTCGCAAACCCCCAACCGGTAGAATAGGGGTAGACGTCAACCGGCGCAGCCTCTCTGAGTCTGCGCCCTCCCCATGATTTGAACCAGAAGAGGATGTATGAGCGACGCAGCAGTGCAGCTTTCCCCCGGTGATTGGCCCGCTCCCCTAGCACCCGCCTCCAGCGAAGCCGCCGGCAAGAACGCGCTGGTGCATATTCCGGGTTCTAAGTCGCTCACGAACCGTTATCTGTTGCTTGCTGCTCTGGCTGACTCTCCCTCGTATTTGCGTGCGCCGCTGCATTCGCGCGATTCGGCGCTCATGATTGAGGCGCTGCGCCAGCTGGGTGCGGGTATTGAGCTGGTGCCGACCGATTCGCCGTTCGGTCCGGATGTAAAAGTCACTCCTCTGAGCTTTGTGGAAGCGCATTCCGCACAGGCTCAGTCCGATTCCGCTCAGTCGCGCACCGTGTCGATTGAGTGCGGTCTTGCCGGTACCGTGATGCGTTTTGTGCCCGCTCTGGCGGCGTTGATGCCGGGTGAGTTCGCTTTTGACGGTGACCCGCACGCTCGTCAGCGTCCGATGGGTCCGGTTCTGGAGGGTCTGCGTCAGCTGGGTGTGCAGGTGGATTGTGAGCAGGGCGAGAACGCTCTGCCCTTCGTGCTGCGCTCCCCCGGTCTGGCGAGCGTAGAGGGTGTTTCTGAGGCGCCCGTGGTTCGTATTGATGCTTCGACGTCGTCCCAGTTCGTTTCGGCGCTGTTGCTGATGGCGCCTCGCCTGCCCCACGGCATGGTGCTGGTGCACGAGGGCTCTTCGGTGCCATCGATCCCGCACATTCAGATGACCGTGGAGGCGCTACGCCAGATGGGTATCGAGGTGCAGGAGCACTACCCGAACCAAGGCAACGAAGCAGAGAGCGGCGAGTACCGTTGGACTGTTCGCCCCGGTTCTTTCCCCGGCTTTGAGATGACCATTGAGCCGGACCTGTCGAATGCCGGTCCGTTCCTTGCTGCCGCCATGGTTACCGGCGAGTCGGTGACTATTCCTCACTGGCCGGCACCCGCGGATGATTCTTCGGCGGGTACGACCCAGGTGGGCGATATGTGGCGTGAGCTTCTGCCCGCGCTGGGTGCGCAGGTTCGCTACGCTGAGGGCCGTCTGACCGTGACCGGTCCGGCGCAGCTTCCCGAGGGCGACTTCTCCTTTGACCTGTCTGCCGGTGGTGAGCTGGCACCGACCATGGCGGCTGCCTGCGCTTTCGTGAAGGGCCGCGTTGAGCTGACCGGTATTGCGCATCTGCGCGGTCATGAGACGGACCGCCTCGCAGCGCTCGCCGCCGAGATTAACCGTCTGGGAGGTGCCGCCCACGACACCGCCGATTCGCTGGTAATTGAGGCGCCCATCCCCGCTACCGCTGAGGCTGCGCCGGTTCTGGCGCGCACCTACGACGATCACCGCATGGCAACCTTCGCGGCGATTATTGGTCTGCGCCGCCCCAATGTGGTGGTGCAGAACGTAGCCACCGTGGCTAAGACCATGCCCGAATTTACCGCAATGTGGGAGGACATGCTGGCGCAATGGCAGGCCGGCGCTTCCACCTCTGACGTTACCGCCGACCAGGAGGTCTTCTAAATGGGTTCTTCCCGCATGAACGTGCGCGATTTCTCCGAATGGGATGAGTCGGATGTGCGCGTGCGCCCGAACAAGAAGGGCTCCCGCCCCCGCACGAAGGACCGCCCGACCTTCAAAGAAGCGATTCGTGGCAGGGTCATTACGGTGGACCGTGGCCGCTGGTCGGTCGTCGTGGATGAGGGTACCGAGAAGGAGCGTACCCTCATTGCGGCGCGCGCTAAGGAACTGCGCCGCACCGCGATTGTGACCGGCGACTTTGTGGACCTGGTGGGTGACACCTCCGGTGCGAAGGATACCCTGGCGCGCATTGTGCGTCTGGGCGAGCGCACCTCGATTCTGCGCCGTAGCGCCGACGACACCGACCCGTCGGAGCGCGTGGTCGTGGCGAATGCTCAGCAGCTGGTGATTGTGGTTGCTGCGGCGAACCCGGAGCCGCGCACCGGCTTCATTGACCGTGCCGTGGTGGCGGCGTTTGATGCCGGTATTGAGCCGATCCTGTGCATTACGAAGACCGATGTGCGGTACCCGCAGAATCTGCTGGATTACTATGCGGCGAGCGGTTTGAAGATTGTGCTGTCTTCGTCTTCGGATGGTTTGGCGCCGAGCCAGGAGGGCGCTGCCGGTTTGGAGTCGGCACCGGTTCAGGAGCTTCTGCAGGAGCTGCTGGGTCAGGTGTCGGTGCTTCTGGGACATTCGGGTGTGGGTAAGTCGACCCTGGTGAATGCGCTGACCGGCTCCGAGCGTGCGACCGGTCATGTGAACGCGGTGACGGGTCGTGGCCGCCATACTTCCTCGTCGGCGTTGGCGTTGCGTCCGGTGAATGCGAATGGCGATCCGATGGAGCCGGGCACCTGGATTATTGACACTCCGGGTATTCGTTCTTTCGGTCTGGCGCATGTGCCGCCGGAGACCGTCGTGGAGGCGTTCGTGGACCTGGCGCCGGGTGCGGCGGATTGCCCGAAGGCGTGTACGCATGCGGCGCAGGCTCCCGAGTGCGGTCTGGAGGCGTACGTTGCTGCCGGTCATGCCGGTGAGAGCGGTCCCGCCCGCCTGGAGTCCTTGCGTAAGCTGCTGCTGTTGACTCCTGAAGAGGGCGATTCGGAGAAGGAACTGGGCGCTCTCGTCTAGGTTCTCTCCCCTGTATTACACACAGCACTGCACACACATTTTTGCTGACTACATCACCGAATACTGAAGAAGAGCATTACTATGAGCCGTCCCCAGCAGTACACCGACGATTTGCGTCTTGCGCATATTCTTGCCGATAGCGTCGATCGTGTGAGCGCCATGCGTTTTCGTGACCGCCCGGTCTTCTCCCCCGCATCCGAGGTGGTAGAGCCCGCCGAGGCGGCACCCGCTGCGGCACCGTTGGCGCCGTGGCAGCAGGCTACTCAGCAGCCCGTAGAGCCGCAGGCGCCGGTGCAGGAGCCTGCCGATTACGCCTCGGGTGTGGCTCAGGAGGTTGAGGAGCTTCTGCGCGCGCAGCTGTCGCGTGTGCGTACTCGTGACGGTATTGCCGGTGCGCATGCCGGCTATAACGGTCAGGCGGCACGCCAGTGGGTGATTGCGCCGATTGCTGAGCTAGATAATTTTCGCCGCGGCGTGCCGGTGTGGGCGACTCTGATTGCTTTGCTGGATCAGGGTGAGCCGGTGGTGGGTGTGGTGTCTGCACCCGCTCTGGGTCGCCGCTGGTGGGCTGCTCGCGGTTCGGGCGCGTACACGGGTAAGTCTTTGGCGCAGGCGACTCGTCTTGAGGTGTCTTCGCTGACTCAGCTGGTTCAGCTGTCTGCCGCGTACACCGACCTCTCTTCCTGGAAGGCGGCCTCTGAAGGCGCTGTGGACCGCTCTGGCGAGCTTGTACAGCTTCTGGGCTGCGTGGGTCGTTCCCGTGCGTACGGTTCGTTCTGGGCGGCGTGTATGCTCGCTGAGGGTGCTGTGGACACCGTCGTGGACGCATCCCTGTCTTTCTACGAGGTGGCGGCGCTACTGCCGCTGATTCGCGAGGCTGGCGGCGTTGTCTCCACCCTGGAGGGCGATTTGCCCGAGCACGCGGGCGTTTCGGCCGCCGGTGTGCGCCCGGTGTCCCTGGTGGCAAGTAATACGGCGGCGGTCCAGCAGCAGGTGCTGGAGGCGCTCGCGCCCCAATCCTAGTCTACCCTTCCCCTGAGCAGGAGGCAGTAAAAATATAGCGAGGCGGCGGCTTTCCGGTCAGTGGAAAGCCGCCG
>NZ_KZ627140.1:0-65484 GCF_001811075.1 Rothia sp. HMSC069C03 | reverse complement strand
GGCGGCTTTCCGGTCAGTGGAAAGCCGCCGCCTCGCTATGTATCGCTATGAGAGCAAATAAGCCTGTTTAGGACAGCACCGTGAGGGTTCCGAGCAGACCCAGCAGGCTCAGACCCGAGATGATGTACGCCAGAATGTTGAAGGTCGTCATCTTCGAGGTGTACTTGGTGGTGTGACCGGCGTTCACCTTCGCCGAGTAGATGGCAAGCCAGATAGACACGCCTACCGGGATCAGACCCACGAGCAGCAGAGTAATCACCATGATGTTGGGGCTCAGGCTCAGATTGGAGCTATACGCAGAGGAGCTATAACCGCGGGAGTTGAGCGTTGCTTCGCTGTGGAGTGCCGCGACCTGAACCCACGCGTAAAGGGTCAGCGCCAGGGCACCCAGGGAGGCACCGAACGCGCCGATGGAGTAGAAGTAGCCGGGGCCGCGGAAGTCGCCGGTGGTCTCGCCGTAGGGGCGGCGGTGCTCAGCCGGCACCCGGTAGATGTCCGGGATGCGCTGGTAGCTGTCGTCGCGGTCGCGCACGTTAGCGGGTGCCACGCCCAGGGCGGGTGCGGGTGCTGCGCCGAGGGGAGCGCCGGGTGCGACGCCTGCAGGTACCGGCTGCGGGGAGTTTGCGTTGTTCTGCTCCGGGAAGGAGGGGGCGGGAATCTGGTTTTCCATGGTGCGTCCTTGAGTGGTCGTCATAGCGGACATGTAGCTACCGCGTCGTAGCGGTGGCGTCCCTATGACCGGCTATGCTGTATGACCGGCTAATCTGTGGCTCGTTTGGTGGCTCTGTGGTTGCTCTCGAATGTTGCCGGTGAGCTTGAATGAACAATCAACGCCGAACAACGATATCTACCCTTCGATACTACGCCATAGGGTGCGTTTTCGTCTTCTCTGATGACGTTCTCATTACAATGCGGTCACCTGAGCACCCTCGGGCACGCCGGTACACCCCAGAACAGACCGACAATATAGACCCGACAATTGAGCATAAAAATACCCGGCAGGTGACGCCGTGGGGCGTCCTGCCGGGTGGTAGAACCCTATGAATATATAGGGAATAACGAGAATAAGTTATGTAACGACGGATTGGCCTATCTCAAAAGAGATAGGCCAATCTATCCTTATAGTCTATCGCCATAAGGCATCGATTTTATATACTCCTCCATCTGACCCCAATCTGGCGCACCTTCAAAGGTTGCAGGGAGTTTAATCATTGTCCTTTTCATATTATCAAGCGTCCACTTACGACCATAAGAGTACCTATATTTCTCATTTCTGAGTACAGAACATACAAATAGCCCCACAGCTGGGTTAAGCTTCCCGTATTCAGGGCGAAGATACAATACGTTTACATCATCCGTTGCCCAATAAGGTAGAGGCTGATAAAACGCTTCTCCTACTGACCCATTATAGCTCAGAGAAATAGTATTTCCTTCATGAATAGGGCTTTGACCGATAAGATTCGAGACGCCATTATTTGAATCTATAGCCCCAATATATGGAGTAAATCCATCCGTCTGGTCTTCTGCAGTCAATCGTTTTCCTTTACGTATATCAAATAAACCAAATTCGCCACCAAGCTGAAACCACTTCCAATTATTAGGATCTATCGAAGGGCCAAGTTTTTTATTTTTTGTCGTCAAAGGCTCACTACGCAATAACCCAATATAGGAATCCATCCATTCCCAGTCCGGATCACCTTCCAATGTTGAAGGCAATTTAATAACAGTTTGCCTATATAGGGTTTCGGTAACTTTCCTACCATAGTTATATTTAAAACGATTCGCCATTAGTAAGGTTTGCAAAAATAAATAAACATTACGTTTCTTCGCATTAGAGTCTTTTACCAATAGTATCTTTGCTGAGTCACCAACAACGCACCCTTGCTCATGAAATGAGACGAATCCTGCTGTACCACTTCGAGCTACGGTTAGGCAAGGCTCTTCACAATACGAGTAGCCTTTATCTTGGCAATAAGCTTTATCAATATAACCTATTACACCATTGTTTCCCTCGCCACTTTGAACAGCTTCAAAAGTTCCAGGATTATTCTCAATCTCTTCACTTGTTATCCCCTTACCATTGATTATTTCAATAATATCTTCAAGCAGAAAATTTTTCCAAGAACTCATATCAATTTTCATATACAAATCCCGCCTTCACTAAGTATGCAAGATAATCGTTAATCGTCTGCTGAAAATCACCATCAGTCAAAGTCGTGTAGTCAGTTTCCATATATGCTTCACACAACCATTCATCATTGCCCGTAACCATATGTCGTGCACTAAATCCAGGAATAACATCACGGTTTTTATAGGTGTCAATCCATTTTCTACGAATTGCAGCCCATAGACTGTCGCCATTCTCATCTATCTGCTCGACACGACCTAGATTCTTACGCTTTTTAAAACCGTCATCCTTACAGTATGCAAAGAAAGTCTCCCGCTTGGCAGAAGCGTGTGGAGTTCCAATATCAAAAACCATACAACAAGCACATGCGCTTGCGCCGGGGTAGAAGATATCGTCAGGCAACGAAAAAACAGCGTCCAATGTATTATTCTTCAGAATTTCATTCTTCATCTGCTTCATCAGTGAGCTATTTCCAATAGCACACGCCATAGGAAGCAGAACTGCCAATTTACCCCGCATATTATTTTCATTCATTTGCTCAAGAATAAATTTGACAAAGTAAAGCCCCTTAGACGGGTCCTGCTTAGCAGTTCCCCATTTTTCAGAGAACTTTTTCGGAACCTGCTTTACCATTGCATTGTATGGAGGATTCATTAAAATAACATCAAATTTAACACCCCCTTCAATAAATTTGGGAACTTCATCAAAACAACTACCTCGAACAATATTTGAATTTCCGTCCCCGTGAATCAGCATATTCGTAGTGGCAAGACCATACACTTGCTCATCATACTCCACACCATAAATATGATGCTTCTTAACCTGATCTTCCTCGGCCATCGTGTGGCAATCGTCAAGGGCTTGAGTCATTGCGCGCACAAGGAAAGAACCGCTACCGCACGTCATGTCAAGAACAACTGAATTTTTATTTACGTTACAGATGGTTGACATGAAATCCGTTATATGATCCGGGGTAAAAGCCTGATTTTTATCTGACTTACCAACATATTTATTAAATGTAACAAAAAATAGATTCAGCAGATCTTGACCAGCAGTACTTTTATCATTTATAAACGGAAAAATTTCTTTTTTAATAAGATCAAGAATTTCACAAAATCCTTTATTGTTTATATCGCGAACATCCTGACTTTTTAGAACACGCTTATCAATCAGGGTTAATTTCTCAGCTTTTTCTAAAGAATGTTCAAGCATTTCTTCTAGAATATCATGAATACCGATAATAATCTGAGATGTTTTCATCTCACGACTATAGACAAGGCCATTCTTAATCGCAAGGAGACAGGTTCCCACAAACTGTGAACGCAACTTCTCATTAATACCGTAACGATGCAGCTTTTCATTGAGCTTATAAGTATTGCGCATCACCTCCTCCTTATTGTTTATATGCTTTGCATCAAACATAGCCACATACTCCGGCATCGTACGGATAGCCTTTTCGTCTACCAGTTTTCGGTCGTCCTCAACCGCAGACTTCCAAACAGTAATGCGATCATCCTCGGTATTTGCAACCATCGCAATAATCTTGTTACCAGTTAACCGCTTCTCATATTCGACATATGCAGCAATTTGCTCTTCGACAGTAGGCCACTTATCAGCATTGTTCTTTGTCTCAATGAGCAGCGAAACTCCTGACAGCTCAAATCGAATATCAAGAAACTGCCAAGAGCCTTTCCCCTTCTTCTTCATGATTGGGTCAAATTCAAGACCATTCTCTTTGAAAGCTTTAGGATAGCTAAATTCACCTTTCTCGAGATTCTCCGTAAGGTACTCACGACCAACCGTGTCAATGATATTGAACCGATTCATTACTTGTTCACCTCCTATGTATTCTGTAGCCCCTATGTCGAGGTCTACAGCGTCTACCAATCGATATCCGTACCTGCTCATAGCAGCTCTTCCTCCGCTCTCGAGGCAGTACGGCTTCTCTACTCTTATTAGCAGGTAGGCTACCTACCAGATGATTTACCTCAGTTTCAGCTTAGAAACCGCCAGGCCAACATCCCGCTCTTCGAAGAGTATTTCCTCTACGATACCTCTTTATGAAGTAAATATCATAAACGCCTGATGATGCTTTTAGCTGGAAACCTATGAGGCATAATTGCCTCCCCAACTTATATTTAGCTCTGTTCAAATGATATATATCGATGTGTCTCTCAAATTCAAGCTACTAGAGGGCATAAAAATACCCGGCAGTGACGCCGTAGGGCGTCCTGCCGGGTGGTAGAAACCTACCGCGGTTCTTCCTCTGGATTGGAACCGATTATCACCGCCGCACCCCATACGGGATGGATAGCGGGCGGTTGGGAGATCGTGGAGATGCGGGGAATCGAACCCCGGTCCGATGTGGCTTCGATGGGGCTTCTCCGTGCGCAGTTTATGCGAACGCTACTTTTCGGCTCCGGTACTTGCATAAACACATATACCGACGAACCTAGTCACGTAAAAAGTCCCGCTAACCCCCGCAACAAGGGCTAGCAGCAGTGGCCTTTTAAGTCGATGCCGGTAACTGAGCCAAAGGCATGCTCAGGCCGACAGACGGCAACTCGCGCTTAGGCAGCGAGTGCGAAGTCAGTGCGCTTAGATTCTGCACTTAATTTTTTGCAGAGGGCGTTAACGAGATAACCCTGCATCCTCGGCACGCTTCACCCATCTCAACTCACATCGTCGAAACCGATCATCCCCCTATGCTTTTATCAAAAAGCCCACCGTCTTCTGAAAGTTTTCCTCGACATACCTTGATGTCGCGGTGCCATTCAAACACGGTAGAGATTCAGTATATCTAAGATGTTTAACGGCGTGCAAGTCCCCCACCCCGCACATGCGGCACACTCGCTGACAGAGAATACCTGTGCAGAACCCGGAGAGCGCGCATCCACCGCACACACCCTAATCAACGGCGGGCACAGCAAACGGGGTGAGGCGCCCCAGAATATCTAGGAGCCCCACCCCGTTCGCGTACCGCACTGGGTAGCCAAAATTAGGTGGTCAAAATTAGGCGGTCAAACCTTAGTGGCGCGCAGAAACAGTCATGCGGTTGTTCGGGTTATCACCAATCTGGCACACCACGTTACCGTGACCGTCCTCGGTACCAACCTCAAGGCATTTCTCAGCGGTCTGGAAGAAAGAAATGTATACGAAAAGCATGCAAATCGAAATCAGGACAGACACCGCACCGGTGATAATACCGGTCAGCGCGAATGCCTTACCCGCGCCAACTTCCTTAGTCTTCTTCAGGGACAGCGCGCCCAGAATAATCGCGGCAATACCCAGCAGGGCACCAAACACGAGGAAACCGGTCAGCACAGCCGCAATACCGAGGATCATTGCCGCCAGCGCCATGCCGGGAGCCTTCTTCGTCACGGGAGCCGCATACGGGTAACCCGCGGGCTGACCGTAACCGTAAGCATCCTGCTGAGGCTGCTGCTGGTAAGAGTTCTGCTGGTAGTTGTAGTCAGCGGGCTGCGCCTGGTAGGAAGCCTCCTGGCCGTAACCGTACTGGTTCTGCTGAGCGGGCTGCGCCTGGTAGGAAGCGTCCTGACCGTAGCCGTACTGCTGCTGGCCGTAGATGTTCTGAGCCGCAGCGCTCTGGGCAGAGGTACCCTGAGCAACGTTCTGGCCGTAAGCATTCTGCGAAGAAGGCTGCGCACTGAACTGACCGTACTGGTTCTGCTGGGTCGAGTTCTGCGGAGTAGCGTTCTGCTGCTGTGCCTGGCCGTAGGTGTTCTGAGCGGATGCGCTCTGACCGTAATCCTGGCCGTAGGTGTTCTGTGCCGAAGGAGCCTGGCCGTAATCCTGACCGTACGAGCTCTGGGCGGAAGAATTAGGCTGCTGAACAGCGTAGGGGTTCTGTGCGTTCCCCTGGTTGTTTCCGTAGTTATTCTCAGACATCCGTCGTTCTTTCCTTCACAGTTGCAGCGAACAATTTATACTCGCCCAACGCACCATTGCGCGCTGAGTTCGGTTCCATTATATAAATAAGCCGTCATTTGGGTCATCTGTAAAGTTCAAGATTTCAGATTCAGCGCCCAGAATCCACCAATCGGGCAGATTCAGCGCCGAAAAAGAGCAAGGGACCGAATAGTTCAACACTGTTCGGTCCCTCAACGCTTCAAAGACTCAACGCGATTTAACGACGGTACACCTTGTACTCATCGGGGCTCATCGTCATGGTTTCACCATGAATGGTGCACACATAGTTACCGCTCGAATCCTGCACGGCCTTCTCAGCGCAGTCGCCGAGCATGCCAATGCCAATCATGCCCAGAATCAGCACAACAACAGCAACAATCATGCCCAGCGCACCGGTGACAATACCACCAATCGCCATACCCTTACCGGAGGCAGTGCCGTTCTTCACCTTCACCAGGGCAACAATACCCAGAATCACGCCAACCAGGCCCAGCACGCCACCGAAAATCAGCCAGCCAGACAGCAGACCAATAATACCCAGAATCAGCGAAGCAATCGCCAGAGCCGAGCTCGGAGTCGGCTGGTAGCCGGGGTAGCCGCCCTGCATGTTGTATGCCGGTGCCTGCTGCGGTGCGGGGATGAACTCGCCCGGGTTCTGCTGGTAGTTCGGGTTCTCAGACATGTGTCTCCTCAAAAATGTATGGTGCTCGCGGTACGCCGCGAATTTTCAACCATTATACGCGAGGAACCGCGCCTAGACCCTACCGGCAAGTTCCTGGAGCAGCCGTGCACCCCGGCCGTTGCCTCAGCCCTAGCCGAGGTTGCGGTAACGCATCGCGCGGCGCGCCTCCAGGTCATCCTGACGCTCACGCAAAGCCTGACGCTTATCATACTCACGCTTACCGGTCGCCAAAGCAATCTCAACCTTCGCACGACCATTCGAGAAGTACAGCTTCAACGGAACCACTGTGTAACCGGTCTCCTTCAGCTTCTGCGCCAACTTATTAATCTCAGAACGATGCAGCAGCAGCTTACGGCGACGACGAGCTGCATGGTTCGTCCACGTACCGTAACCATACTCCGCAATATGAATACCCTCGAGCCACATCTCGTTATCGGTCACCTGGCAGAAACCATCCACAATGGACGCCCCACCATCACGCAGAGACTTCACCTCAGTACCCAGCAGAACAATACCCGCCTCATAGGTATCCACAATGTTGTAGTTGTGGCGAGCCTTCTTATTCTGGGCAATAATCGCGTTATTCGGGTCCTTCTTCGCGTCTTTCTTCTTTTTCTGAGCCATCACTCAATCCTTATACGTCTTAGCTCTCTTCAGCCGCGCGCCCCGAAGCACGCCAGCGAATACCAGCATCAATAAAGGCGTTCAAACCGCCATCCAAAACATTAGAGGTATTACCCTCCTCATAGCCGGTACGCAGATCCTTCACCATCTGGTACGGATGCAAAACATAGGAGCGCATCTGATCGCCCCAGCTTGCCTTAATATCACCGGCAAGCTCCTTCTTCTTCGCGTCCTCCTGCTCCTTACGCAACAGCAACAGGCGAGACTGCAACACACGCAAAGCCGCCGCACGGTTCTGCAACTGCGACTTCTCATTCTGCATCGACACCACAATACCGGTCGGCAAGTGAGTCATACGCACCGCCGAATCCGTCGTATTCACCGACTGACCACCCGGACCCGATGAGCGGAACACATCCACCTTAATCTCAGACTCGGGAATCTCAATAGCATCCGTCTGCTCAATCAGAGGAATCACCTCAACCGCCGCGAACGAGGTCTGGCGGCGGCCCTGATTATCGAACGGCGAAATACGCACCAGGCGGTGAGTACCCGCCTCCACCGACAGGCGGCCAAAAGCATACGGTGCGTTCACCTCAAAGGTCACCGACTTCAGGCCCGCCTCCTCAGCGTAGGAGGTGTCCAGAACCTTCGTCGGGTAGCCGTTCTTCTCCGCCCAACGCAGATACATGCGTAGCAGCATCTCCGCGAAATCAGCAGCATCCACGCCGCCGGCGCCCGAACGGATCGTCACCACAGCCTCACGCTGATCGTACTCACCCGACAGCAGCACCAACACCTCAAGCTCTTCCAGCTTGGCGCGGATCTCACCGCACTCGCGTTCAGCATCAGCGAGCAGCTCGGCGGCGGTCTCCTCATCCTCCGCTTCGGCAAGCTCCACCATCACCTCAACATCATCAATGCGAGAAGACAGCGAACGCAGACGATTCAGCTCCGACTGCTTATACGACAGCGCGCTCGTCACCTTCTGCGCGTTCTCCACGTCATCCCACAAATCGGGTGCGGCAGCCTGCGCAGACAGGTCCTCAATGGCGCGCTCAATCCCCTCAATATCGCTCACAGCAGCAATAGAGGTGAAAATCGCGCGAAGCTCTTTAATCTCAGCAGAAAAGTCGAAGGATGCCATAGCTTTTAACACTATCGCGAAACTGCCAGAAAGTCCCGCCGTTACAGCCCCCAACAGCCCACAGCGCAGAAGGATAAGGCAGGCAGAGGGCAGAAGCCACGCAATGAAGACCTAAAAAGGGCATAAAACGAGGGCGCATCCGCTAGCCGTTACACTACCTTGCGGATGCACCCTCGCAGTCTAAGGGGCTCACAACACACCAATAAGCGAGTGAGCCGATAAGCCCGTGCGCCGTTGATGGACGCACTAATCGGTGGACGGACCCTGGCTCGTCTTCAAACGCGACGAACCATGAGCGGTCACCTCAATACCATCAGGCACCAGAATCGACAGCAGCGGCGGACGAATACGAGCCGACAGGTACACGTGCACACTGTGATCAGAATCCACGGACACGTTCTCCAGGCGCAACGCATGAAAATCCTGCCCCGGCTGAACCTCAGCCAGGTACGCACTCGCATACTCCCACGCCGCCGAACCACTCGCTTCATCCGGAGTGCGCATCGTGCGGGTAATCGAGTTCGCCTGAGCGTCCGCCACATCCTGCAGATGCTGAGTCTGCAGATACGCACCCGTAATCGCCACCGTCACCGAACCGATGAGCAGAAGCAACGCCAGCATGCCCACAATCAGCAGGGCAATGCTGCCCTCTTCCGGGTCTGAGGCAATCGGGTCAGCGGCGAGGCGGCCTGAGGCAATCGGGTCAGCGGCGAGCGCCCGGCTCTGCACACGGGCTCGAATCTTCATGTTGGCACGAGCCAGCAAACCATTAGGAATCAGCATGACCAGACCCCCAACTCGTCGCATGAGAACTCACCGGAATCACGCCGCCACCCATAAACGAAGGCAGAAGCGGCAGACGCGCCTGAACCGTCACCGTGGCGTAGGCCTTCGTACCCGAGACGCACTCCCCCGACGCACAACTCAACGACACGCTCACATCGGAGGGCTCAACCCCATAGTCAGCGGCAGCATGCACCGCCAGACGCTGAGCTAAATCCGGGCCAACCGACGAATCCTGCGGTTGCTCCTGCACGTACAGCACCACCTGGGCGCTCGCCGCATGAGCTGCCATCACCGAAGACTGCAAGCTAAAAATCGTCAGAATGCAGTAGAGCACCGGGATGAGCAGAGTAATACCTAAGCCCAGGAACTCCACAATGGCGCTACCTTCTTCAGGATTATGCCGATCAGAGCGGCTCTTCAGGCGTTCCTTCACCCGTTGCCGAAGCGAAAAGTCGCTAATCACCGGAACGATGCTCCGCATAAATCGCATGCCCCTTCACCTCAATAGAATCCGGAAAACCCCACGGACCCAGCACCGGCAACGGCGACTTCACCGTCACCTCCAAAGTGCGCACACCCGTAGAATCACTACTCTGACGGTACGAAATATTCTCAGCATACGAGGACGGAAGAACCCCCTCAATCATCTGACGGGTACGCTCCATGCCCTCCTGCGGAGTGCGGTCACGCATCGTACCGTAACGTGCCCCAGCCGCCGCAGCATCCACCAACATGGTTCGTGCATACAGGGCGAAAGAAACCTGCAGAATCGCCATGGTCAGCAACACCAGCAGCGCACCGACCATGACGAATTCCGTGCTGACGTCACCGCGCTCGCTATCCTCCACAGAATGTTCCGCGGAGGATAGCTCAGCGGCAGTCAGCTCAGAAGCGATGCGGGGCTTACGCATTACTGGTGAACCAGGGCAATCGCGTCGTTGAACATCTTGGTCAGAGCGGGCTGAGCAATCGCCAGGATAGCGGCAACCAGCACGGCGCTCATCATGGTGATCATGACCCAGCCGGGCACGTCGCCGCGCTCGGGGTCATCCTGCTTGTTCTTCAGGCGCAGAGCCAGCACGGATGCGATAGCCAGGGCAATCAGCACGGTGAGGGTGGTGCGGAAACGACGGAACATGATTTTCTCCTTCTATCAAAGGGTGTAGTGTGTGGTTGGTGCGGCGCACCGGGCAATCAGCCCAGCCCACCGCGGTGCGACCGGTACGGTGTGTACCCGCCGCAAAATCTAAAAGTTCAAACGCATGAGCGATAAGCCCGGGAAGACCGCAAAAATCACCGTCAGCGGCAGGATGAAGAACACCACCGGGGCGAGCATCGCAATCTCCTTCTTACCGGCTGTTTCCATCAGCTCACGCTTAGCGTTATCGCGCACATCCTGAGCCTGCGCACGCAACACATCAGCCAGAGGGGTACCGCGCTCAATCGCAACAGCAATACCCTCAACGAAGCGGCTCAACGCCGGAACGCGAGTACGCTCCGCGAACTCCTGCAGCGCGCTCAGCAGCGAAACACCGGTGCGGGTCTGCGCCAAAATCTCAGAAAACTCACGAGCCAACTCACCGCGAGAGGTCAAACAGATACGCTCCAAAGCCGCCAGCGCCGACTCGCCCGCCGTCACCGACAGAGCCATCATCTCCGCCAGCGCCGGGAACTCAGCAACCAGCTGCTTCTCACGCTTAGTCACCGCCTCGCCCAGCCACCAGTCACGCGCCAGGAAGCCGCTCAAACCGCTCACCAGCACCAGCACAAGAGCCACCAGGATGGAGAAACGCTCCTGCACCACGCCAATGACGGTCAAGGCGCTCATGACGGTCACACCGGCAAGAGCCCACAGCAGCTGCTCAGCACGAAACGCGCTCACACTCTGCGAAGAGCCGGCACGACGCAGACGCTCCTGCACCGAACTATCGCTCAGCGACGAGCCGCTCAACGACGAAGACAGCGAACGCAGAAGCGGCGCGCAGAACGCCGAAATCGCCTCCAGCAGGCTCGGCTCACGGCGCTCCTGCTCCTTCAACAGCGACTCACGCAGAGTCTCACCGCGCAGCTGCGACGCCACACGATCAGAAAACGAAATACTGCGAGTATTCAGCACCGACGAAAGAATCAGACCCACGCCGGTCGCCAACAGCAGACCAAAAATCAGAGGCAGGTTCACCCGAAAACCCTCCGTTCACGCGGCAACTCACCAATACGCAGCATCAGACGGTACGCCGCCAAAGAAATAGCGGCACCGGCAATCATCAGCATCGCACCGGCAAAGGAGTTATAAACCATGCGCGCGGCAGGCTGAGTCGCCATCAAGCACAACACAAACCAGGGCGCCACACAGGAGAGACGAGCCGCATTCACAGTCCACGACTGGCGAGCCAGAAGCTCCGAACGGGTACGCGCATTCTCACGCAGAAAATCACTCAGCGTGCCCAGCAGCTTACCCAGGTCCGAACCACCCACCTCGCGGGCAATCTTCAACGCCTCAATAATGGTGTCCGCCACCGGGTCAGAGAGGTACTCCTTCAAACGGTTCAGCGACGGCACAAACTCACCCGACGCGCGGTAATCACGCGAGAAATGGGCGAAGGCATCACGCAGCTCTTCCGGGCCGCGGTACGAGAGCTGAATCAGCGCCTCCGGCAGGGACAGACCCGCTCGAATCGCCGAACGCAGGTGGTCCACCGCATCCGGCCACAACTGCCAAATACGGGCATCTGCCGCACGGGCACGATGATTCACAATCACGCGAGGCGCCGCAAAACCACCAATCAGGCCCAGCAGACCCAGCGGCAAAAGCTGAGTAAGCATCAGCAGCAGAACCGACGCGCTCACACCGCTGGCGACGCTCACCCACATGAACGTGCGAGGAGTCAGCGAATGCATACCCGCCTTACGCAACGCCACAACCAGCGCCGGATCGTTACTCGGCTTCGGCGGCTTGCCGTTATCAGGAAAGCAGGAAAGGTAAATCAGGCAGACGCCCAACCCCAAAATCAGGCTCAGAAACAGAGGCATTACTGCCCCGCCTTCGCCGCAGCCAGCACCTGCTCAGGGCGGTGACCGGCACGAACCCAACGGTCCGGGTTCGGCAGCTCCAACGCCACACACATCATCTGACCGTCACGGCGCACAAACAGCGGGGACATCTCAATCACGCCGTCCTCAACGCGGCCGCCCAGCATGCTGATCTCTTCGACCTGGCGCTGACCGCGCGAATCGCGGCCGCAATGCACCACAATGTCAAAGCAGGACGCCACGGTCGGCACCACGAACGCCGAGGAAATATTCTCGCCCGCCAGCAGCGGCAGGGTACAAATCTTGGTCACCGCGTCACGCGCCGAGTTCGCGTGAATCGTGCACATACCCGGCAGACCCGCGTTGAGCGCAATGAGCATATCCAGGGACTCCGCCTCACGCACCTCACCAATGAGGATGCGGTCCGGACGCATACGCAGAGCCTCCTTGACCAGGCGGCGTAGCTCAATCGCACCGGTGCCCTCAAGGTTCGGCTGGCGGCACTGCAGACCCACCACATCGCGTAGCGGAACCGCGAGCTCAAAGATTTCTTCGCACGTAATCACGCGCTCACGCGGCGGAATGGATGCCGACAGGCAGTTCAGCATCGTGGTCTTACCCGCCTGGGTTGCGCCCGAAACGAGGATGTTCATGCCGCTCTCCACCGCCGCGTGTAGCAGGGACGCCGCGCCGGCACTCAGCGAGTTCATGCGCACCAGGTCGGGCAGGCGGCGGGCACGCACCACGAACTTACGAATATTGATGCTCGTGTGCCTGCGAGTAATATCGGGAATTACCGCGTGCAAGCGGGAGCCATCCGGCAGGGATGCATCAACAAACGGGGAGGAAAGGTCCACACGACGGCCCGAAGGCTTGAGCATGCGCTCCAGCAAGCTATTGATCGCCTCGGCGCTCAGGTGCAGACCGGTCAATTCACTTTCGCCGTTACGGGCGATAAAGATTTCGTCAGGAGAGTTGATCCAGATTTCTTCAACGCTCTCATCATCGAGGAACGGCTGAATCACGCCAAAGCCGCAGATTTCATCGTGCAGGCGCTGAATCACGGATTCGCGGTCGCCCAAATCCGGCAGGGAAATGCGGGTGCGTCGCTGTTCGTAATCGGTCAGGTGCTCGTCAATGAGCCCACGCACCGTATGCTGGTCCTCGTGCGGGTCCAGGCTGCGGTGGCGCATTGCCTCACGGATATTCTCCTCGAGCAGAGTTAGATGCTCCGCCCGGGTATCCAGTACGGTGTTCTCCATTGAAATGATCCGATGCTGTGTGTGGTGTGGTTGTGTGGAATACGGTGAAGCATTGATACATCAATGCCACCATCACCCTACCCTCAGCGCATCAAATTTATCAAAATGTAATAAAACGCCCCTTAATATTTACGAGTATAGTATTTGAGCATTTTTGATGCACAGAATTGCACATATTGTTACCCAACGTGCACTAAAATTTCAAAACACCTAGTCAGCTGTGACTTGCAGAATAGTTGCAGGTACACCCCTCGAACCGCTCACCGTCAATCACTGCCATATTGCACTCGGTGCACACGTAACATTTCGTCTTAAAAGCCGCTGCCTCCCCTGCTAAAACGCAAGAACCCTACCCAGCAGCAGCACCTTCCCGGGCACAACTTTCGGGCACAGTAAAGGGGCGTGAACTCCCCCATCGGGAATACACGCCCCCATCACCAGCAATTATCTAGCGGTTAGTCGCCGCCACGAATCACCTTCACGGCTTCCTTAATCGGACCGTCAAAACGCAGGTTACCGTGCTCCAGCACCACGCCGCGGTCACAAATCTTAGACACCAAATCCAGGTCATGGCTCACCACGGCAAGAGTCTTACCGGCAGAGCACAGCTCCTGAATCTTCGCAATACACTTCTTCTGGAACGGCTCATCGCCCACCGCAAGAATCTCATCCACCAGGAAGATATCCGGGTTCGTATGAACCGCAACCGAGAACGCCAGACGCAGGTACATACCCGAAGAGTAGAACTTCACCTCGGTATCGATAAAGTCGTGAATCTCAGCGAAATCCACAATCGAATCGAAGGAAGCCTCAATCTCATCCTTGGTCATACCCAAGATTGCGCCGTTGAGGTACACGTTATCGCGGCCGGTCAGATCCGGGTGGAAACCAGCGCCCACCTCAATCAGACCCGCAATGTTGCCGCGGGTGAGAACCTCACCCTCATCGGCGCGCATCACGCCAGAAATCATCTTCAGCAGCGTAGACTTACCCGAGCCGTTCAGACCCAGAAGAGCCACACGCTCACCCTGACGAATGTCCAGGCTCACGCCGTTGAGCGCATTGAACTTCTCCGAAAGATCACCCTTACGGCCCTTAATCAGCCACACAAAAGCTTCCTTCATCGAACGGGTGTGGCGCAGAACGAAGCGCTTCACCAAATTCTCCACGTGAATCACCACGGGAGCGTCCGGGCTCACCGGCGGGAACTCAAGCTTCTTAATATCCACAGAATCAGAGCTCCTGGGCGAAGTTGCCCTCAAACTTACGGAAGAGCAAATCACCAATCAAAACGGTCAGCAGAGAAATACCAAGGGCAATCGGAGTCCAGAAGCTGAAGAGATGCGGAACCACCTGCGAAGCAGGAAGCGCCAAATCCTCAGGACGGAGCGTCGGATGCCAGAAACCGTAGTGGAACAGTTCCACGGCAACCGTCAACGGGTTAAGCATGAACACGTTGAACACCCAGGGGTACAGGGTGTCACGCACCATGGTCCAGGAATACAGCACCGGCGAGAACCAGGTAGCCACCATCAGCAGCATGTCCACAATGTTCTCCGAATCGCGGAAGAACACGTTCGCCACACCGAAAATCAGACCCAGACCATAGGACAGCAGCATCACGATGAGCATGCCCGCCAGAATCGATCCAAACGCCAGGAAAGTCGGGGACCAACCCACCAAGAAGCAGGCCAGCAGCATCACAGCAATCTGAGGCACAAAATGCACCAGAGCCACCCACACCGTCGACAGCGAGAATAGCTCACGCGGCAGGTAAATCTTACGAATCAGCGCGCTGTTAACCACCATGGCGCGAGCACCATTACCAAAACCCTCCGAGAAGAAGTTAATGGCAATCATGCCCGAGAACAGGTACACCGCATAGTTGTGCATACCGCGTTCCAAGCCAAGGAACATACCCATGGCAATGTAGAACACCAGGAACTGCACACCCGGCTTAATGTACGACCACAAAATGCCCAGCACCGAGCCGCGGTAGCGGACCTGGATTTCCTTATCGACCAGCAGTCGAAGCAGGTAGCGGTTCTTCACCGCATCCAGGATGCCGCGCCCACGGCCGGGCGCCTTCAGGGGAACAGACTTCAGATCGTTCATCGGGTCAGCTCAGAATCCGTATGCTCGGCGAAGGTCTTAGCCCACGCATCGTAGGAGGCAACCTCAGCAGCCTTCGAACGGTACTGCTCACGCAGCTTATCCCAGCCGGTCACCAGCTGAACGTGCAGCTTAGCAGCCTGAGCCAGCTTCGACTTGAGCTGCTCGGGGTCGCGGCGGTACCAGAACAGGCCGGTACCCTCAGCATTAGTCGCCAGAGCCGAATCGAACTTCGACAGGGTCCACCAGTTAGTCTCGCCGTAGTTCAGCTGAATCTGCGGGTGAGCCTTCGCCTCTTCGCTCACCGGTTTGAACAGCTGACGAGCAACAGTCTTCGCGGTCCAGGAAGCAAGCTTCTTGTAACCGGGGGACGCGAAGGAACGGCGACCACGGAACGGAGGCTTCTTCGTCTGGATAGCCGGGAAATCATCCACGTTCGGCTTCACCTGAGACTCCGGGTACTCCTTAGCCATCGCACGAATCACCGGCAGACGCTGCGAGAGCGAGGGGTGCAGGTGATCGGGGCCGGAGAGCAGGTCCTCCAGCGCCATCAGGCGGCCAGCCTCGGTGTAGTACTGCATGGACAGGGTGTGCTTGACGTCCAAGAACAGGGACTCCAGCAGCACGCGGCCACCCTTATCGAAGGGCGAGTGTAGCAGCGCCGTAATGAGGCGGTTGCGCTCGTGGTAGTACGCCTGCCAGCCGACGGAGTCATCCTTATCGGTCCAGGACACGTGCCACACGCCCGCACCGGGGAAGGACACAGTAGAGAAGCCCGCAGCCTTAGCGCGCAGACCGTACTCAGCGTCATCCCACTTCAGGAACAGGGGCAGAGACAGACCGATTTCCTTGATGACGGTGGTCGGGATGAGGCACATCCACCAGCCGTTGTAGTCCACGTCCACGCGGCGGTGCAGCCACGGGGTGTTACGCAGGTTGTAGTGGCCCAGGTTGTGGCCCATCGCCATGTCATTGTGCGGCTTAGCGTAGAAGTTACGCCACGGGTCAACAACCTCACCGAACGCGTGCAGGACCGAACGGTCGAACATGTCGAACATGTGCGCACCCACGATGGTGGGTTCCTTGCAGTAGTTCGCGAAGATCACCATACGCAGGATCGACTCAGGCTCAACGATAACGTCGTCATCAAGCAACAGCACGTAATCGGAACCGTTGTTAACAGCCTCAAACATGCCGCGCGAGAAGCCACCGGAACCACCCAGGTTGCCCTGGTTGATAATGCGGAACTTACCGGAGAGGGGCTTGACGACCTCTTCGAAGTCCTCGTGGTCCTGCACCTTCTGGGTGCCCTGATCCACAATCAGGAACTCGTGCACAGCATCGAAAATCTCTGGGCTCTCACCCAGAGCACGAATGTTGTTGATGCAGTACTCTACCTTGTTCATGGTGGTAATCTGCACAGTCGCCTGACCAACCTTCACGTCTGCGCGGGGCTCAATGTCGCCCAGCCAGTTCGCCTCAACCAGCTCAAGGTCGGTGGTGCCAGCCAGGTCGAACCAGTACCAGCCGCCGTCACCGAACGGTGCCAGAGGCAGCGTGAATGTGTTGGTTTCCTCGCCGGAGAGCAGCTTCGCATCCACGCGCTGAATCACGCCACGGCCGTTGGACTTGTACACAATGACCATGCCCTCGCCGCGAGTCTGAACGCTCAGCACGACCTTCTGCAGGTCAGTCCAGCGGCGCCAGTACGAAGCGGGGAACGCATTGAAGTACGTGCCGAAAGACAGGCTCTGACCCGCGTTCACGGTGATGGAGCGACGGCTGTTCAGGCTGTTCGCGGCATCACGGTTCGCGCTGGAGCTCGACACAGACAGACCGGAGGTGTTCATCGCCTCCGCAATAGAGGTGGAAGCGTCACCGTCAATACGGGTGGGCAGCTGAACGCCGGTTGCGACACTCGCGTCCACGTACAGGGGCACGACGTCAGTCTCAACCGCGCTCGGGAAAATAACCCGCTGCAGGTTCTTCAAAGTCTTATCAGCCATGGTTATGCGTCAACACCACCGGACTCGATCTTCGCACCGTTAGCGAAGTGCGGGCGGATCTTGTTGTCAAACATGGACAGTGCAGCGCCGATAGCCATGTGCATATCCAGGTACTTGTAGGTACCCAGGCGGCCGCCGAACAGCACATTGTTCTCGCCCTTAGCCAGGTCGCGGTACGCCAGCAGCTTCTCACGGTCCACGGAGGTGTTGACCGGGTAGTACGGCTCGTCACCCTTGTTCGCGAAGCGAGAGTACTCGCGCATGATGACGGTTGCATCCTTAGTGTAGTCACGCTCGGGGTGGAAGTGACGGAACTCGTGGATGCGGGTGAAGGGAACATCAGCATCGGGGTAGTTCATCACGGAGCAACCCTGGAAGTCCTCAATCGGCAGGACTTCTTCTTCCAGGTCGATGGTACGCCAGGACAGGTCGCCCTCAGCGTAGTCGAAGTAGCGGTCAACCGGGCCGGTGTAGACCACGGGAATCTGACCCAGGACGTTCTCGCGAGAGTACTGGTGACCGGGCTCGAAGAAGTCAGTGTTCAGGTGCACCTCAATGTTCGGGTGCGCCGCCATACGCTCCAGCCACGCTGCGTAGCCGTCAACGGGCAGACCCTCGTACTTGTCGTTGAAGTAGCGGTTGTCGTAGTTGTAGCGAACCGGCAGGCGGGAAATGATGGATGCGGGCAGCTCTTCCGGCGGGGTCTGCCACTGCTTAGCGGTGTAGTGCTTGATGAACGCCTCGTATAGGGGGCGACCAATCAGGGAGATACCCTTATCGTTCAGGTTCTGCGGGTCGGTACCAGCCAGCTCGCCAGCCTGCTCAGCGATGAGCGCCTTTGCCTCTGCGGGAGAGTAAGCTGCGTTGAAGAACTGGTTGATGGTGCCCAGGTTAATCGGCATGGGGTAGACGATGCCGTTGTGGCGGGTGTACACGCGGTGTACGTAGTTGGTGAACTCGGTGAAACGGTTCACGTACTCCCAGACACGCTCGTTGGAGGTGTGGAACAGGTGCGCACCGTAGCGGTGCACCTCAATACCGGTCTGCTTCTCCTTCTCGCTGTATGCGTTACCACCGATGTGGGAACGGCGGTCCAGCAGGGCAACCTTCAGGCCCAGCTCAGTGGCAGCCTGTTCTGCGATGGTCAGACCAAAGAGGCCCGAACCGACTACTACGAGGTCAGCGGTCAATGTTTTCTCCTGTATTATCACGGCGCACCGCCGCTTCTGCGAGGGCGGTATTCACCTACCAGATTGGACACATCCGAGTGTTCTCAGTCGCGCCGCAATCCGCACGGGTAGGGACAAAAAGCCCCACCCGTGATGGATATAGTCATAATCTAAGATACCCGTTTATCATGCCTCACGCATACTTATGACGTGTTTTTAGTGGCTTTTGGGCTATTGTTCGCACACTCTTTCCCCGAGTGAATATTCTTCACGAACCCCGAGGTCAAGCGGGTCTGAGCGAGTTTCTTTTTCTGCAGACTTTGACGTTCCACCAACGGCAAGGAAAGTTGGTTTACGGGTAAATATTCATTGTGAATAGCTATCGCGATTTTGTTGAACCACCAAACGATCGACGGGACAAAGCCGTGAACCAATTCGGATACCAGAGTCTTCTAGGGGCGTCAATGAGGATGCGCAAGCAGGGTCAAACATGGATGTTTCAGCGGGTGCACTGCCGGGCTTTTCGAACGGCAATCTGGGCAGTATATCGGTGAGTTATCCACAGTTTTTTGAAAAACGAGGCGAAAAATTCAAAAAATACGAACATGTTAATTTTTATACAGATAATTTATTGAGCTTTAATGCCTTTTAATGTTTTCTGAGGGTATGACTCTCTTCTTTCTTGACCACCACAACACCACTCTCCCCTACCCCCGCGTACTCCGACTCGACGGCGAGGCGGCACCCAACGGGATACAGTTGCGCCCTGGTAGCGCAGGTAGCGCAAACCAGCAGGCTCTAGAGCAGGCGCTCAACCACGCTCTGCAACACCCTGCCGCCGGCACGCACGCTCAGACACAGGAGACTACGTTCCAGCTACGCCCCGTGCACAATAATGACCCCCTCGACGCCACGGGTGCGCCAAACAGCCACATTCCGAACGAATCTCAAACTCCGGGCGCACCCGCCGTCAGCCTCCTGCACATTCTGCGCGGACCCGACGCGGGCGCAACCTTCCCCATCAGCCGCGGCCGAACCAGCCTCGGCAGGGCGGCGCTAACTACCCGCGGAGAAGAACAGCCGCACCACATTCACCTGCAAGACCCCTTCCTCAAGCCGGTGCACGGCAACTTCTACGCCGACAGCTCCGGCATCCGCTGGATCGAGAAACGCCCCGCTGCAAGCGAGGGCAGCGAGAACGCACAGGGCAGTATGAAAGCACAGGGCGGCAAGAAGTCACAGGACGGTAAAAAGGCCCAGAACGCCGAGCCGCGCATCCTGCGCTGGGGCGAGCCTTTCCGCCTCGGCTCCTCACTCTGCATGCTCACTTCCCCCAGCACCGACGGCGAACGCACCGCCACGAAGGCGAGCGCCACCGCTTCCCCCGACTCTTCCAGTGGCGAGCCCGCGCAGATGCTCGCTCCCCTGGGCGATGCCGGAAACCCCTTTGAGCCGGTGGTGGTGAACCCTCCCGCGCCGCGTAAGCTCAAGCAGATTCTGCTGAGCGTGTGCCTGCCGATTGTGGTGGGCCTGATTATTGCGCTGGTGACCGGCATGTGGTTCCTTCTGCTGATGTCTGCGGCGTCTTCGCTGCTGATGCTCCTGCATTTCTTTGGCGGTCGGGCGGAGAACCGTGCCGCATCGCAGCAAACTCATCAGGCGGCACTGCAAGAGAAGAAACGTGCCCTCGCCCTGCCGACCGCGGGCGGCCTGGCAATTTCGGGTCCCTCAGCCCTGCATGATGTCGCCTACCCGGCTATTGTGCTCGGATGCGGTCCCCGCCAGCCCTACCTGCGCGGCCGCAACCTCCCGCTGAGCACTCTGGAGAAACAGGAGGCGCCCCACTATCTTCCGCTACCCACCCCGGCTCTCGGTCACTACCTGAAGCTGGAGGAGGCGCATCTGCGTGCCTACCTGGTGCAACTGGTGGCGGGTTATCCGGGTGCGGTGCATGTTCTGTTGGCGGGTGCTGAAAGCGCTGATCAGCTGCGGACCAATAGTCTCTTGCAGACTCTGGCTGTGGTGCCGGGTGTGAGCGTGCATTGTCTGCCGGGCGTGCAGCAGGAGAAGTATCTGCAGGCCCGGCAGAGCAGCTTGCAGTCGGAGCTTTCCGCTTCTGTTCCGCCGCTGATTCTCATGCCCCAGCAGGCGAGCGCTGTCTACGCTCCCCTGCTGACCGCGCTGAACTCTGGGGCGGTCGCGGAGTCTTCGCAGTCCCGTGCGTTCGCTTCCCCGCGTGAGCAGAAGATGAATGCCCCGGCACTCTGCGTGCTGGGCAGCGCTGAGGGTGATAGCTCCGCCCATACACCCGGTGCGCTTTTTGGTGCCGCCTGGGTTGAGTGCGCGAGTGAGGGTAGCCACCGTCAGAGCATCCGATACCGTACGCAGGGCTATGCGGCGCCGCCGGTGCAGCCCACCGAGGGTGTCTACCAGGTGCATCCGCTGGCGTGTGAGGGTCTGTGCCAGCACGCCGACGGGCTCAGCGTTGAGGCGTTCTGTGCCGCTCTTGAGAACCTGTACCGCACCGGATGCGAGCAGGAGCAGGGTCCGCTCAGTGAGGCGCAGGTGCACCAGTCGACGCATCTATTCTCTTCCCTGCAGGCGCAGAGCGCGCGGCAGAAGAACCGCACCGATGACATGGCGGTGGAGTCCGTTCTGCAGCGCTGGTCCGCTCAGCGTTACGCCTCCGATATTCGCTGCTACCTGGGTGTTTCTTCGGGTGGCTCACTGAATATTGGTCTGTCTGAACACGGCCCGCACTGGCTGCTCGGTGGCACGACCGGTGCCGGCAAATCGCAGCTGCTGCGTTCGCTGGTGCTCAGCACTGCCCTACGTTACCCGCCCGAGCGCCTCGGCCTGATTCTGGTGGATTTCAAAGGCTCGGCTGGTTTGGGTCCTCTGGCTCAGCTACCGCATGCGCTCAGCGTGTTGAGCAATTTTGATGTGTCCGCGGTGGAGCGTGCGCTCGAATTTTTGCGCGCCGATATTCACCGACGCGAGGTGGATCTGCAGGCGCTCGGCGTGAACTCCTACCGTGACTACCTGGCGTCCTGCCAGGCGGCGGGTACGACTCCGCGCTATCCCGAGCTGCTGATTGTGGTGGATGAGTTCCGCATGCTCATCGATTCCATGCCGGACGCTATGGCTGAGCTGATGCGCATTGCCACGATTGGCCGCTCGCTGGGTCTGCACCTGGTGTTGGCGACTCAGCGTCCGCAGGGTGCTATTTCGCAGGATATTCGCGCCAATATTGCCACGAGCATTTGTCTGCGTGTGGCGAGCGCGCAGGATTCCTATAACCTGCTGGAGCATGAGTCTGCGGCATATATTTCGGCGGCGCATCCGGGTGCCGGGTATGTGCGCCTGCCGGATGGTCGTTCTCTACCGTTCCGCGCCCCGCTGGTGGATGCGGTCCCCTCGAGCAGCGATGCCCGTCCGGTGCAGGTACTGGGTCTTGAGGAGGGCGGCTGGCGTGAGCTGACTGCCACTTCTGCCGTTCAGACGTTGGGCGGTCATGAGGATGAGCTGCTGATTCGTTCGGCACAGCAGATTCGTGCACTTTATGAACGCGAGTACGCACCGAAGAGTCTTCAGAAGAATGCGGCAGTTGAAGATGAGTACTGCCCGATTCCGCCGGAGCTTCCCGAGAGCACCCCGCTACCCGTGGTGGAGGCGCCGGTGAGCGAACCGGTAGCGTACGGCATCGACCCGGCGGCTACCTCTCAGGTTGTAGATTCTCAGGAACCCGCAGACTCTGGCGCGGCTTCCGAAGGGTACCTGTTGGGCGAGCTGGAGATTGCCCGCTACGGTGTGCGCCGCCCGATCAGCTGGTCGGGTCAGCAGGCTCTGGCGCTGCTGGCTCAGAGTGCCGAACGTGCCCCGATGCTCTACGGTCTTTTAACTCAGGCGTTTGCCACCCGCACGCCAGTTGTTCTGCTGACCTCTGACGGTGCGCTCTACCGCGACCTGGAACCCTACGCCGGTGCCTTTGAAGCGCTCGTGGGTGCCCAGGAACTTTCGCATCTACGTTTCTGCCTGGAGGAGCTGCGCACCCCGAACCTGTGGGGTACCGAGGGCTCCGCCCGCCCGCTCATTGTCGTGGATGGCCTGGACAGTTGGCTGGAGGCGCTGGTTCGCCAACCCGATACGGAGAACCTACTCTACGACTTGCTCTCGCAGGGGTGCCGTCGCGGCTATTCGGTGGTGTTCGCCTCCGCGTTGAACCCGCGCGGTCGTTTCGCCGCTGCGGCGCATTCCACGCTGTTGAGCCGCCGCTTCCTGGACGCCGACCTGATGCGTTCAACGAGCAAGGACTACCCCACCCCGGCGCAGAGCCACTACTGCGTGGAGGGTGCCATTAACGAGGAGCTGATTGGGGATCAGCCGCTGAGCGCGTCGATTCTTTCGCCCTGCGTTGCGGGTTTCCGGGAGCTGGTTCAGGTTCTGCGGGGTAACGCCGCGAGTGCTTCTAACGGGTCGAATACTCGCCCCGGCACTCTTCTGCGGCAGTTCCCCGAGTACTATCGCATGCCCTCGACCGAGTACGTGACCGCCGCCCACGCCGCGTGCAATCCTCAGGGCGCTAAGCTGTTGGTCGCGTTTGACCGCCGGCAGATGCCGGTGTGGTTGAGCGCCCCGGCTGGCGCGGTAGTTCCGGTGCAGGGTTCCCGGTCGGCGGGTAAAACCACCCTGCTGGAGAGCATTGCTCAGCTCAACCCGCAACTCGAAGCCCTCGTCCTTGAGGGTTCTGGCGGCACCTCGGGTGATGGCGGTGCTACGGGTGAGCCGCCGAGCGTGGAGCGTACCCGCGCGCTCCTGGATTCGGTGAAGGACCCCGCACACACGCTCGTGTTTGTCGATGACCTGCAGTATCTCTCCCCCGCCATTCAGCAGCTACTTCTGGAGCGTCGAGGTGAGTTCCGCGCCATACTGGTCGCCTACACGCCCTGGCCGAGGCGCGCCTCCTCACCCCTGCTGGCTGCGCTCATGGGATGCTCGCGTGCGCTTCTGCTCGCGCCCGCATCCCTGGCGGATGCCGACATGTGCACGGTGACCGCGCTACCTCTGGATCGGTTCACGCAGGGTGAGCAGCCCGCCGGCCGTCTCGTGGTGGTGGATGGTGCCTCCGTGTGCGCGGCGCAGGTTCCCCTGGCACTGGCCACGGCTGCACAGGCTGTAACAGCTACGCAGAAGGTACCGGCTGGAGTCTAGAGTGGAGCGGTCTAGAGTGAGCCGTCTAGGGTTTTACACTCCAGGGGTTTAGCGGTGTCGGCGGTTGTACTTCTCCGCTTCTTCGCCCGATGCCTCGGTGACCGCCTCAATATAGCGGCGGCTACTGGGCATGAGCACGAAGATGAAGGCAGCCGCCGCACCAATAACACCCGCAATCGTGATGAACTGGCCGATATTCAGGCCGTAGGCACTCACGTTCATGACTAAGGTGCTTGCGGTGACCCACAGGGCGCAGAGGGTAATCAGAATCATGGGCAGGCGCGAACCGAAGCGGCCGCGGTAAAAACGCAGGCCGAAGTAGGTCATGCCCGCGGCAATGAGCACCTGGAGTACGCCGCCCACAATCGCCTGGGCGGTAGACATTCCGCTGATGATAAAGGGGTAGAGGATACCGCGAATCAGAATGTATGCCGCGAAGACTTCGGTCAGAACGAATGCGTAAATGACGTTGAACGGGCGTGACGTCACGGTGGGCTCCTCATGGGTAGTGTCGGCGGCAGACCGGGGTTTATTTGGTCCGATGTGCTGGTATGTTTCCGATGCGCTGGTGCGTTAGCGGGTGGGCGCTCCCCCGTCTCGGGTTCACCGCCTCGTCGTCGGTACGGTATTTCAGGGGTAGGTACCGCTTTATATTATGCCTGAGGCGCCGCTCACCCAGCCGCCCGCGTCTCGCCTATGAGACACAACTCAGAATATGTGTGTCAGCATGCGATTCCCCACCCTCTCAATTAGACAAAGGTTTGCCTAAGTGATAGATGCCTCAGTGTAATACTGAAGTTTTTAGAGAAAAGTACTTGTCACATCCGCTCCAACATGCGAAAGTTGATAAGTCAATTTTCACCCTAACGCTGGGTGAGCATCCCATCATCGGATGTATTTGACACGCACACAGGAAAATAGATGTGTCTTGCCACCGCGTGAGACCGTAAATCATGAAGGAGGTCCACCGTGGATTGGCGTAGTCGTGCAGCTTGTTTGGACAAGGATCCGGAGCTGTTCTTCCCCGTAGGAAACACCGGACCTGCCCTGTTGCAAATTGAAGAGGCTAAGACTGTCTGCCGCTCTTGCGAGGTTGTAGACGTCTGCCTGAAGTGGGCCATCGAGACCGGCCAGGACTCCGGCGTATGGGGTGGCACCAGTGAAGACGAGCGTCGTGCGATGAAGCGTCGCGCAGCTCGTGCCCGCCGTGCATCCTAACTTCCGGAGTATTCAATAGGGCATCAAAAGCGTGGTGCAGTGATATAAAGTCACTGCACCACGCTTTTGCCATATACAGAACCTATCTAGACAGCAAACTGCCGCCACCCCGTACTCGGGGCGGCGGCAGTTCAATATGTCGTGCGAGAAGGTGGCTAGATGAGCACCGCGGTGATGACCACGCGGGTACCGGTCGGTTCGTTAGCCTCCCAGCGGATCGAGCCGTTCAGCTCGCTCGCCACCAGGGTACGCACAATCTGCATGCCCAGGCCTTCCTTACCGGTCACCGGGCGGTAGGCGTTCGGACCGGACTCTTCAATCTTCTTATCGCCCATGCCCTTACCGTCATCAGTAATCACGACGGTGAGGATGTTCTCACCCTCATCGTTGGTGCCGCGAATACCCTCGAGGGTTACGGTACCGGTCTCACCGTCCAGGCCGTGCTCCACAGCGTTCGCGACAACCTCGTTGATAACCAGCGCCAGAGGGGTAGCGAACTGGCTCGGCAAAGATCCAAAGGAGCCAATCAGTTTGGTAGACACGTGCTGACCGGGGGAAGCAAGCTCAGCGGCAAGGTGGAACTGACGCTCAATCAGCTCGTCAAAGTTGACGTTCTGAGTCAGGCCCTGCGAGAGCGCCTCGTGCACGGTAGCAATCGTTGCCACGCGGCGCATCGCCTGCTCCAGGCCCTGACGTGCCTCATCAGTGGTCATACGGCGCGACTGCAGACGCAGCAGAGCGGACACGGTCTGCAGGTTGTTCTTCACGCGGTGGTGGATTTCGCGGATGGTCGCGTCCTTGGTCATGAGTTCCAGTTCACGGCGGCGCAACTCGGTCACGTCGCGGCAAAGAATCACGGCACCTTCACGCTCGATGCGAGCACGCCTCTGCGCAAGCAGCGGGATGGATCGCATGGTCACGCGGGCACGAGCAATAACCAATTCGGTGCGCAGGTCACTACGACCTGCAAGGACCAACTGCAGAGTTTCATCCGCCTGCTCACCGGCAGGAAGCATCGCACGTGTGACGTCGGCGAGGTTTTGCTTTTCGAGGTAGCCGGTCATGCCCATGCGGTTGTACATGGAGTTCGCGTTCGGGGAAGCGACGACCACACGACCGGAAGGGTCAAGCACAATAATGCCGTCGATCACGCGGGGGTTGCCCTGGGTGTTATTTCCCTGGGCAAGGGGGTCGGGCCACAGGCCGGAGTGCACCATGGAGAGCATGGTGTCAGCAGTATATTCGTAGACCTCGTCACTGATGGAGGGGTAGCCACTGGGTGTGGCAATCTTGTGGCTGGTCAGCAACGCGATGGTGCGGTTGTTGCGCACGATGGGCACAAAGGTTACGTGCACGCGCGGGCGGGAACCAACGCCTTCACCGCTTCCTTCGTCGGTGTAGGTGCTGATGTTCTGGTCAATCCAGACGCGGTAGGCTTCGTCGCGGATTCCGTCTTCCATGTCGTGGTCGATGATGTCGTGGTGGAAGAGGGTTCGGACGTTGGAGGGGCGCACGTGCGCGAAGGCACGGAAAGTACTGGTTTCGCTGGGGCCGGATACGGCGTCCGGGGAGCTACCGTCGGCAACAACGTAGTCGGTGGGGAACCATAGAACCAGGTCACTCTGGGCGATGTCAGAGATGACCTGCCATTCACCCATGATGAGGTGAACGCGTTCAGTGTCGCCGGGGCCGAAGTCGCAGGCGCTCATAATTCCTTCTGCAAAAGACATATGTTTGTGTGCTTCCCATGAGTTCGGGTGTGTTCAACCATTTTACGGTGTGTTCGCCGCAAATCCCATTCGAACGGCAATACGTGGAATAGTTTACAGAGCATTTCTTGGAGTGCGCTTTTAATCGCAAATATGACGCAGCGCAATGAGAAGCACCCCTCAGTTGTACAGTGAGGCATTCGCACCACTCCCCCGCCCTCAATATGCGTAAGACGCAGAAACCCGACCTGCCGGCGCCCCCAATTTCGGGACCTTACACCGGTAGGTCGGGTCTTCTTGTGCCCGCTTCTAGCAGACGATAATTTTTAGTGCTCTGGCATCACGCTACGCACCGGGTTTGACACTACGAGCCGGGGCGTACCGCGTACATGCCCGCAAGCATCGCTTCGAAGGACTGTACGACCGCATGGCGGGGCGCCACCTCCAGCAGTGCCTCACCGTTGCGGCGCAAACGGTCCATGACCTTCCGCTCGTACGGAATCACTCCGGTGAGCGGAACCGACAGGTAGCGCGCCCAGTTATCGCGCATCTTCGCCTCGGGGTTGAATCCGGCGGCTTCGCGGCGGCTTCGGTTGAGCCAGTACTGCACATCCGTTTCGGGGGCGAAAAGATCCGGGCGCGACTGCACCTCGCGGGCGAGGTTAATCAGACGCGGCAGGCCGATGACGTCCGCTTCGCCGAGCGCAATCACGCGGTCGGAGCAGGCGAGCGCGGTGAGGGTCGCGGCGTTACGGCGCGGTGCCGGGCCGTCAAAGGTCAGTTCCTCGTCGACCTCAATGGGGGCGGCAACATCGCAGATGACCAGGTCATAGCGGTGCTTGAGCCATTCGAGTACCTCGGCGAAGGCCCGGGCGCGAACCTCGGGCCAGCGCGAGGAGGAGGTGATGCCACTCAAGAAGTCGAAGGTGCCGTTTTTGAGGGGCACGCGCTCCATAATGGCGCCGGCTTTCTTCTCGTCGAGCTGGGCACGGTCGGCGTCCGAGCAGAGAATTGCCAGGCCGGAGCCGGTATCTTCGAGCGCCATGAGCGCATCCAGGCTGGGCGCGTAGGTGTCTGCGTCGATGAGACAGACCTGCTGGCCCTGCTGCGCCGCGAGGGCGGCGAGGTTGAAGGCGATGGTGCTTCGACCGGGGGCACCGTGAGTGCCCCAGACGGTCACGATTTTGCCGAGGCGGTGGCCGGGCTGGTAGCGGGAGGGCGCGGCGGGGTCCTGGTTAATGTCCGGGTGCTGAGGCAGGGTGCCGTCGTTGTTCTCGTTCTGCACGTGCAGGGCGTAGTCGCTACCGGGTGCGAAAGAGTCGACGATGGCGGCGGCCTGGCTGAGCACGGATTCCTCGTTGCTGGGCGCAACGTTACTGGGCATAACGGAGGAGGCTTCCGCCGGGTCATGCGCGCCGGGCGCGTTTCCGGCGGGGGCTGCGGGGTCGATTCCGTAGCTTCCGTAGTCGGCGCCGTAGGGCGCGCCGGCGTTTATGGCAGTACCCGCGGCGGGGTCGTAACCGTAGCCGCCCGCCCTATGGCCAGCAGCTCCGTTATCGTAACCGTAGCCGCCGTATCCACTGTCGTAGCCGTAGCCTGCATCGTAACCGTACCCGGCATCCTGACCGTAGGCGGCCTCCGGGCGGTGGGCGACAGGCTGAACGGGCGGCTGAGCCGGAATCTGCGCGGGCACGCCGTAGCCTGCGGCGGGCCGGGCGAGCGCCGCATCCACCGCCTGTTCGAGCGAGCCCAGGATCTCTTCGAGGGCAGCTTCGGGGCGGATGCGGTGCGCCTGCGTGGGCAGCGGCAGGTTGTCCGGGGCGATGACCGCCAGGAGCACTTCGGAGGCGGCGAGCGCATCCACGGTGGAGGCGCTCATTTCGGCGGGCATGTGGGCGCAGAGCAGCACGCGGGCAATGCCTGTGTGCGCCATGCCGACGGCTTCGCTGAAGTCCTGCACAGTACGCGCCACGGAAACGCGGCCGCGCTGGGATTCGATGCGGGTCAAGAGCGAACCGTCATCGCCGTAGAGGATGACGGGGATGTTCACTGGCCCTCCCCGTAGGTGCCGGGGATGAGGCTGATCTTGGAGTCGCTATTGCTTTCCTTGACGAGGGCGGCGAGGGCTTCTTCCTTGACCCACAACTGCACGGTTGCCTTGCCGTTGGCACCAAGCACACCTTCATCGACCGTTACGGCAACGATTTCGGCATTGGTGACGATGGCGCGGGCACCGTTTTCGGTGCGGTTATCACTCTTGGTGTCGGGGTTGCGCGGGCCGGAAGTCCACACGTCCACGCGCTCGCCTGCCTTCAGTGCGGAGGCGGCGGTGCGGTCAATGCTGACAGTGGCGAGGCGGCGCCCCGGGGAGGTTTCGGTACCTACGGATTCTTTGCTGATGAAGTTGCCGGCGGGGATGCGCTGGGTGGCGATTTTGCCGTTCATCTGTGCGGCTTCGGCGCGGGTGAAGTACTTGTCTTTGGCGGAGTCTATGTTCGCTTCGACTCGGGCGAGTTTGTCTTCGGTAATCTTCTCGCCGAGGCGGATTTCGCTTTTGGCGGTGTAGTACTCGGTTTTACTGTTGTTGGCTTGCACGTAGAGCTGCACGCCTGTGATGGAAACGAGCACGAGAAGTACACCGAGGATGAATCGCCAGTCTTTGATGGTGGGTCTTTTGAGACGTTTGGCGTGGGTTTCGGTGAGGGTGGAACGCTTCGTCGCGTTCTGTCGTATGCGCATGATATGGTTGTGCCTTTCGGTGCGGAAGCCGGCGGTGATTCCGGTGTTGTTCAACTGACCGATGAGCGAGTGGTGTGTTTTCGATAGTGCTTTATTTGGTTCTGACACTAGCCCTAACAGCATATTTCATTTAGTACTCTCTCTCAACAAGAGTCGTGTTTATGAAATATTTTTGAGTCTTGCCCCTTTTGAAAGGGTAATTAGATAACTTTTCGGCTCATATAAGGCTTTTTGTGAGCAAATTTCATGGTGATGACATATACTGAAAGTACTCAATAGATGTTCTGTATGGACTCTATACAAAAGGCCGCTAACGGTGGCTAAGGGACCCAGGATTTCACTCACGGAAAGGAATAATTCGATGACTGCACCTCGTTTCCTCACTCTGAGCGACGTTGCTGAGGAGCTGCAGGTTTCGCTTTCGCAGGTGCGTGCTCTGGTGCGCAGCGGCGAACTTCCCGCCATTCAGATTGGTGGACGTAACCAGTGGCGTATTGAACGCTCTCGCTTTGAAGAGTACATTACCGAGCGCCACGAGCAGACTCTGGAGGCGATTGCTTCCGGCAAGCTCACGGCAAAGGCTAAGGTCGATTAGTATTTCGACATGCACCTCGCGGGCGTAATGCTCGAGTGTTTTAGAAAGGTCCGCTCCTCTCGTTGAGATTTCAATGGAGAGGGGCGGACCTTTTTGTGTTTTTTGTTGCTTTTATAAGGGTATTTATAGTTGTCGAGGCGCTTTTGCGGGCGTGCCCGCGAATGGCGTCGCCCGCTATATACTCTTGTACTTTTAGCGTGAAATGCGGGCAATCACCGCGCTGACGCGAGCCAGCGGGATGGTACGTACGCCGGCGCCGCGAGGTGCACGGGAGTAGCCGGAGGCACCCTGCCCATAACCACTCTGACCGTAACTGCCCTGACTATAACCAACCTGCCCGTAGGTTCCCTGCGCGCCGTAGGCTGCACGCACGTACTGGTCGCGTTCATAGATGCGTGGGTACTGGCCACCGTTGAGCAGACGCAATTCAAGGAAGTCAGCGCCAACTCGCTCGATCACGCCGTCGTAGCTGACGGTTCCGCCTTCGAGGGAGAGGCGGACGGGTTCGCGTGCCATGGCGAGGGAGCGGAGGGCGAGCTGAATTTTCATTCGGTAGCGTTCGGGGCGAATATCAGCGCGCCCGGGAGCGATGCCGCCTTCCCACCAGAGCATTCCGTGCAGGGGGATGATGATGTTCTCGCCGCGCGCTTCGATGCTGACCCATTCTTCGCCGACCATTTCGAGTTTGCCTTCGTAGGTTTGCATGTCGGTGGCACAGATGCGGATCGGGCCGCCAACCTGCGCGAGGAGGCGGTCGTCGAGGGTAATGGTGGAGTACTGGACGCGGGCGACTTGGCGGGCGTCCTGTTCCATATCCCAGGCACGTTCGGAGGCGAGGCGCGCCTCAATGTCTCGTAGGAACTTTTCCATGCTCATACTACGACCCTACCCGAGTAGCGGGTGCGGATACGAACCGGGGCATTTTTCTGGTCGAGTGATGGTTCTTGAGCCTGATTTTTGAAGCAAATTCTACCAAATTACATGTTTTTCATACATTTTAATCCGTTTTGCTTCATTTTTAGCGTGACTTCCTGTATAAATGAAGCAACACCAAAAGCTATCAAACACACCGTTTGGAGGTCATCGTGGACCAATTTTCCACCCCCGGATCACCCCCCCGCAGCCTTCGCTTCACGCCCTGCCACCTTCGCAGCACACTCCGCAGTCTCATACTCCACAGCCGCGCCTCGTACTGTCAGCGCAGAGGTGGCCGCCGGCACCAGCTCTGCAACCGGGCCCGGCGCTAAGGCAAACTACCAGGACGCGGTGCTCTTCATCGCCCCTCCCTTGCTTTCCGCGGCGGTCTTGGGCGCGTTGAGCGTGAACCTGCACCGCATCCCCTCGGCACACCCGCTGGCAGATGCTTCGTTGCTCTGCGCTGGTGCGGTAGCAGTCCTCATTACCGCCTGGTGGTTCATCAGTTTTATCTACGCTCTCTTCTACGCTTGGTCTTTGCGCGTTTCGAGCAATAATGCTGACCGTACGGCGCTGAAGGTTCCGACGTTTTTTCGTCCGCGTTTTATGCGCCGCATCGTTCTGACGCTCGGCGGCACGGCTCTTGGAGTCGGCGTGGTCTTGGCTCCCGCGCAGGCTACGGTGGTTACGCCCAGCAACGCCGGGGTAAACGGCACGGAGGGAATGCCGCAGACGACCATTTCGGCAGTCATGACCACAGACTCAACGAGCACTGCAGATTCAATGGGCGCTGAGACGGCAGATGCCAGCCCGGGCTCCAACGCAGATGCGGCTCTCTCCGATACGGCCCCGGATCAGTCCGCTACTCCTCTGGCACTCTCTGCTGAGGTTCCCGATATTCCGCTGGCTTCTCAGCCTTCGGAGGCGGCAGGCTCGCTACAGGATCGCAGCCCGTTCTTCTCCCCACCCCGCACTGAGGCGGGCACCTACTCCTACACGGTCCAGGCGGGCGATACGCTCTGGTCTATTGCCGCCGAGCAGTTGGGTGAAGGCACCGACGCCTCCACCATTTACGACTACACTCTCGATATTTACGAGGCGAATAAGGACGCTCTGGGCCAGAACGCCGAACTGCTCTACGCGGGGCAGGTTCTGCAGATCCCCGAACAGCCCGTTCACTAACCCTCGCCGTCTAGCCCTCGCCGCCGCTACCTCGAATCTTCTGCCCCACCCGATAGCTTTCGCTCAGCTCACCTCACATACCTTGCACCGAAAGGAGCCGTCATGAGCTTCGCCCACCTTCTCCCCCGCGCCCCGTGGACGCCGCCGCCTTCTCAGCCTGCACAGCGTTCTCAGCCTGCACAGCCCGCCGCCCGCAACAATCAACCTGCCGGCCCGTATTCGAAGAGCCGCCCGTCCGCTCAGCCTGCGCTTCCGCAGCAGGTGGCTCCGCTTCCCGAGCAGGGTCAGGGCACGATGGCTCTGGTGCAGAGACGGAACAGCACGTCGGTCTATTCGCTGTTGCCGATACCGCGTTATGAGCAGCATTCGGCGCAGCGCCCGAAGGTAGCGAAGAGGGGCCGCCCGCTGCGTCCTGCGGATGCGTTGGCTCGCCAGCTGGAGGGCCGTTGCGCGGGTGTGGCGATTGCTTACCTGGAGATCATGTCGGCTCGTCGTTCGCGTCAGCAGCTGGCGCAGTGGGTGTCAGCGGATTGTTTCCACCGTCTGCTGCCCTTCTTCCCAAAGAACCCGCGTCAGGTGCGCAAGGATATGCTGCTGACTCTTCCGCCGGTTCTGCTGCGGGTGCGTGCGCAGAAGGTGCACGATGAGCTCTACGAGGTGGTGGCGCTGCTGCGTTGTGCGGAAAGGGTGCGCGTGGTGACCATGCAGATGCGTCTGATTCACGGTATGTGGCTGATTACCGCGATTGAGCAGCCGCAGAGCCGCGCGGACGAAGACTAAGGGTCCCCTACACAACACGTCCAGAAACGAACAGACGTGCAGAGACACGCAGAGAGGGTGCGAATCCGGTATTGGATTCGCACCCTCTCTGTTGCGTCTATAGCGTTTTCGGGTTTACGCCGAGGTTACTTCTCCTTGGTGCGCTCCACGTGAACCTGCTCGTGGCCGTCCTCATCCGGGGCAGAGTACTGCAGGAACTTCGGGCGCGAAGGCTCAGCCAGGCGCACGGCAGAAGCCTGAGTACGCTGCTTGGACAGGTCCAGGTTGAACAGGTAGGTCACGGTCTCTTCACGAACCGCGCCGAGCATCGACTGGTACATGTCGTAGCCTTCACGCTGGTACTCGACCAGCGGGTCACGCTGAGCCATCGCACGCAGACCGATACCTTCCTTGAGGTATTCCATCTCGTACAGGTGCTCGGGCCAGCGCTCGCCGATGACGGACAGCATGACACGGCGTTCGATTTCGCGCATGCTCTCTTCGCCGACGCTCTTTTCACGCTCATCGTAGATGAGGTGTGCGTCCGCCAAAACTTCCTTCACGATCTGGTCGCGAGTAATCTTGGTGCGGTCGCCGGCGTCTTCAGCGAGGTCGTCCACGGTAATGGAGATGGGGTACACCTGCTTGAGGGCGCTCCAGAGTTCGTCGAAGTCCCAGTCCTCGGCGTGGCCTTCAGAGACGCGCGCGTCGATGATGGTGGTCAGCACCTCGTCCACAAAGCCGGAAATCTGTTCCTTCAGGTCGTCACCGTGCAGGATGCGGCCGCGGTCCTTGTAGATCGCTTCACGCTGGCGGTTGAGCACGTCGTCATACTTGAGCACGTTCTTACGCTGTTCAGCGTTACGGCCTTCAACGTTTGACTGGGCGGTAGCGATAGCGCGGCTGACGATCTTGGAGTCCAGTGCGGAGTCCTCGGGGGCTGCCGCCATGAGGCGGGTTGCCATGCCGGTGTTGAACAGGCGCATCAGTTCGTCGGTCAGCGACAGGTAGAAGCGGGACTCGCCCGGGTCACCCTGACGGCCGGAACGACCGCGCAGCTGGTTGTCGATACGGCGGGACTCGTGACGCTCAGTGCCGAGCACGTACAGGCCACCGAGCTTGGTGACTTCATCGTGCTCTTCTTTAGCGGCGTCTTCGCAGGCCTTCAGGACCTCGGGCCAGCGTGCCTCGTATTCTTCGGAGTTGGTGTTCGGGTCCAGGCCGAGCTCACGCATCTTCTCGACGGCCTCAAATTCGGGGTTGCCGCCGAGCATAATGTCGGTACCGCGACCAGCCATGTTGGTTGCCACGGTGACGGCGCCCTTACAGCCCGCCTGCGCAACAATAGCAGCCTCACGCTCGTTGTTCTTTGCGTTCAGCACCTCGTGACGCACGCCTGCCTTCGCCAGCTGGCGGGAAAGGTACTCGGAGTTCTCCACGCTTGCGGTACCCACCAGGATCGGCTGGCCCTTTTCGTGGCGTTCCTTAATGTCCTTGACGACCGCCTTGAACTTGGCGATTTCGTCGCGGTACACCTTATCGGGGTTGTCGATGCGCTGCACACCCTTGTTGGTGGGGATGGGCACCACGCCGAGCTCGTAGGTGTTCATGAACTCTGCCGCTTCGGTTTCCGCGGTACCGGTCATACCGGACAGCTTGTCGTACATGCGGAAGTAGTTCTGCAGGGTCACGGTCGCCATGGTCTGGTTCTCAGGCTTGATTTCGACGCCTTCCTTCGCCTCAATCGCCTGGTGGATGCCGTCGTTGTAGCGGCGGCCCGGCAGAATACGACCGGTGTGCTCGTCAACAATCAGGACTTCTCCGTCAATGACCACGTAGTCCTTGTTGTTGGTGAACAGCTCCTTCGCCTTGATGGAGTTGTTCAGGAAGCCAATGAGCGGGGTGTTCTTGGATTCGTAGAGGTTCTTCACACCCAGGTGGTCTTCCACCTTGTCAATGCCGGATTCGAGGATGCCGACGGTGCGCTTCTTCTCGTCTACTTCGTAGTCTTCGCCGCGCTTGAGCAGGGTTGCGGCAATGCGCGCGAACTCTGCGTACCAGCGGTTCGCCTCACCTGCTGCGGGGCCGGAAATAATCAGAGGGGTACGCGCCTCATCGATCAGGATGGAGTCCACCTCATCGATAATGGCGAAGTTGTGGCCGCGCTGAACCTGCTCCTCCACGGTCCACGCCATGTTGTCGCGCAGGTAGTCGAAGCCGAACTCGTTGTTCGTACCGTAGGTGATGTCTGCAGCGTACTGCTTACGACGCTCGTCAGGTTCCATGGAGGACAGAATCACGCCACACTCCATTCCGAGGAAACGGAACACACGACCCATGAGGTTCGCCTGGTACTCAGCCAGGTAGTCGTTCACGGTCACAATGTGCACGCCCTTGCCGCTCAACGCGTTCAGGTACGCGGGCAGGGTCGCAACGAGGGTCTTACCCTCACCGGTCTTCATTTCGGCAATGTTGCCCAAGTGTAGCGCTGCGCCACCCATGAGCTGCACGTCGTAGTGGCGCTTGCCCAGGGTGCGCTTGGATGCTTCACGGACCACCGCAAAGGCCTCCGGCAGCATAATGTCGAGGGATTCGCCGTCCTTGACGCGCTCGCGAAACTTGTCGGTTTCCGCTCGCAGTTCCTCATCGGTCATAGATGCGAAGCTGTCCTCGAGCGAGTTCACCGCCTTGGTGTACGCTTCGAGCTGTCGCAGAACCCTCTTATCGCCGGTTCGGAGGATTTTCTCCAAGAAAGATGCCACTGAGCTTCTACTCCTTGCTTGTTTCGGTACCCTCACCAAGGGCGCGCGAGAGTGCGCGCGGTGAGGCCTTCCTACATATTGTATGGCAGAGCCGCCTAATTCGCCCGTCCGAGCTATTTTTTACGCTGTACGCCCACGAGGTGATATTTGGTGACGTTGCACGTCGTTCATCCTCTGGCTGAGGTGGAGGGAGCACCGGAATCCGGGGGGCGGGCGCATCCCCGCGCTGAGAATCCGAGCCGAGAACCTCAGCTGTAGAAGGCAGAGAAAAACCCGGGGGCCTGGAGATTCACAGTGCGTGTTTCCAGACCGCCCGGGTCCTTAGCCTGCTCGCTGGGCTTGTCACCTCAGAGGGTCCTGCGCCTCAGCTGCCAGCAGGTACGTTGGGTTTTACTCGTTATCCAGAGTAATGATGCCGTAGCTCCAGCCCTTACGACGGTATGCCGCAGCCGGTGCGCCGGTCTCGCTGTCAATGTACAGGTAGAAGTCGTGGCCGACCAGTTCCATACGGTCAACAGCTTCTGCGGGAGTCAGACGCTCACCCTTGAAGCTCTTGTGGCGAATCTCAATGGGAGATGCTGCCTCGTCGGCGAGGGTGACCTCGCTATTATCGAATGCGGCTTCTTCCACCGGAACATCCGGCAGCAGAATCTCGGTAATTGCTTCGGTAACCACAGGAATCGAGCCGGTAGCGTCCGCAACGGAGACGGGGTGCTTACCACCGCGCTTGTGCAGCTTGCGGCGGTCACGTGCACGGCGCAGACGCTCCAGGAGCTTGCCGTAGGTTTCATCGAAGACCGCGAACTTGTCGTGACCCTGGGCTTCGGAACGGAGGACAGGGCCAGTACCAACAACGGTAATCTCAACGCGGATGGACTCGCCACCCAGATGACCGTCCTTGCTGAACTTGACGTCGATGTCCTTCACGTTATCGCCGAGCTGAGCGAACTTCTGAACCTTGTCGCTCACGTATTCTTCCAGGCGTTCGGTGACCTTGATATTGCGGCCGTAGATGTTGACTTCCACGATCATTCCCTCCAGGTTGGGGGCTTATACCGCGTCCGGTTGGACCCGGTACGGGGGTTCGACTTCAATGCCGTTCCCTTGTATATATTTTAGTACGAAACATGTTTCATATCACTAGATATGACAAATATTTAGCCTAAATAATAGCTATTCGTCCGTCTGCGAACTTTAACAGCTAAAAATCGTGTATCTCTTGCAACTAACTACAAGAAACGCTACGTCTGAGCCTTTTTCGGTACCGCCGCCACAGCACACACGCCCAGCACCCGCGAACCGGATTCCTGCAGCACACGCACCATCTCAGAGGCGGTCGCACCGGTGGTCACCACATCATCACAAATAATGCTCACCCGATCCGTGCACAGGGCAGGCTCCATAACGCGCAAGGCACCGTGCATCCGCTCGGCACGGCCCACAGCGCCCAGGCTCTTCTGCTCGTTCTTTGCCTCAGAAACGCCGAGAAGAGAAGACCCCACACGAGAAGATAAGGAGGTGCCGCTCCCCCGCCGGCCGCGAGGCTCATACCCGATGACGTCCACAGCACGCACCCGCACCGAGGCGGGCAGACGCCGATTGAGCTGACGCGCCGCCTCCTGCACCAAAAGATTCGCCGGCGCATAGCCGCGGCGGCGCACGCTCTGCGCGGAGGACGGTGCCGGAACCAGCAGAACCTCAACCGGTGCCGCGGAGGTGCCCACAGAAGAGATAGAAGACCCCGGCACGCTCTGAAGCTCAACCCGATGCGCCCGAAGAAGCTCATACACGCTACGCGCCAAACCCTCACCCAGCATCGGCAGCAAGTCAGTGCGACCAGCGTTCTTCAACGCCAACAGGGCACGCGGCATAATCCCCACGTAACGGGATGCCGCACGCACCTCAGGAGCGGCCGCACCCTCAAGAGGTTGCATCACCTGCACTCGCTCCACACGCGCCAACGCTGAACGCAGCTGCGGCAGGCATTGTTCACACAGCGGCGAACCGGAACCGTAGGCGACCGGCACCGCGCAGCACGGGCAGGTACGCGGCATCAATACCTCGCCCAAAGCCCCGCTGGCGCTCTTGAAAGCACCGGCGAGGCGGGTCAAAGGCTCGTTCAAAGATTCGTTCAAGGGCACGTCGCTAGAGAGCGCATTGTTTGAGGGCGCACCCAAGGAATCGTTCAAACCGCGCTGTTCTGAACTCACCGAAAGCACCCTTTCCTCGCTCGCGCCTACCCGAGGCTAACCGGCGTAACTAATCTCGTGCAGAGTCGTATCCAGACGGATCCAGCCGCGCTCCTCCGTCAGGTAGCACGAACCGTCAGAACGGTGAGCAATAATGTTCGACGTATTATCCGCCGTCGAAATGGTCATCACACCATCCAAACGGTCCAGCTTCGTCTCTTCACCGCTGAGGGAAATCACCTCAGACTCACCGTTCTTCACGTTCACCACCACGACGCTCTGGTCGCCAGCCCAACGGGCATTACGCGGAGTCACAGAAGAGCTCAGACGCACCATCTCCGTCAAGCGCAGAGGCTTACCTGCCTCATCACGCACAATACCGGAAATAATCACCGCCGACGCGCCCTCAGTAGCCGCTACAATCGCCATGCGCGCACCATCGTGCGAAACGTTCACGCTCGTAAAAATCAAATTACGCTGCCAGGACAAACCAATATCCACGCCCCGCTCACGCTCGTTCGCGTCCTCAGAATCCGGCTTGAACGCACGTACAACGCCCTCACCGTCAGCAGCCCACACCCAGCCGTACGCATCAAAACTAGGGGCAGTCAGAGCGGTACTCTGCCACACACGGCGGGCAGTACCCTGGTACACCGTGTACAGGCTCGCAGCATCATTCGCCAAACAAGCGAACACATCCGCAGAATAGCCCATCGCCGGGGAACTCAACTGGGTCACGCCACGCAGAAGCAACTGCTCACCCGCATTGCTCATATAGTCATCACGCGCCACCATCTGGCCGTTCGAATTAATAGCAACCGTGCGGGCAGGAACACCCGGGTTCAGCTTCACCGCAGAAAAGCCGCTCGGCGCGTTCTCAGGAATCAGAGTGCCGTTATAGAAAACCTCAGTCTTGCCCAGACCCGAGAAGTTCTCCAAGCCATGCATAATCTGCTCACGCACACGCGCCAAACGGTTATCGTCCAGGTGCTCACCCGAGAGGCGAACCAGCACATCCTGGTTATCGCTCATGTTAGCGGTCTCAAGGCTCATCGACTCATTCAACGCCGAGAACGCGACATCCTTCAGGTAGGATGCAGGACCAACCATGAGGGTACGCACCAGCAGCTCAAAGTAGCGGTCCGTATGCGGGAACCAGCGGATATCAGGCACAGCATAACGGAACGCACGATCATAGAAATACAGGCGGCACGGGCTAAACACACGCTCAAACTCAGCGCCATCCAGCCACAAACCATCCGGGCACGAGTTAATGCGCCATTGGTTATCTTCCATGACCACCGTAAAATCCTGAGTCTCAGTCTGAGCCTCAGGGAAGGTGCTCGTAATACCCTGGTTGCTCACCGTAGCAGTCTGCTGGAAACGCACATGGTACATCCCCTCAGCGGTTCCGCTATCGTCGCTACGAGGCTGCACCGTATTACGGTACACACGAGTCGTACCCATAGGATTCCAACGGCCCGCAAAAGAAGAACTCAAATACTGGCGCGCCACCGCATAGTTCTCGATACTGTCCGCACCGGCACGCACGAAGCCCTCAATAATCGCCTCGGGAGTAGCACCCGCCAGCGGACCCGGCGCACGCGCCGGAGAAGTATTGATGCTCTTCACATCCAGACCGCTACTATGCTGAGTCACTTTGTCATTCGAAGGAAGACCCGCGCAAGAGCTCACAAGCGTCGCCAAAGACACCGCACCCCAAGACAGCACGGCGCGTCGAGAAACAATAGCCCTGTGAGACATGGAGGTCTTAACCTTCCTCTACGAACAAAGACAAACACTCACCTGCTAACGCTGCAGGCCATCGCAGCGCGGTGAAAAGATAACCACAGTGAAATAGCAACACCGTGAAAATATGCCTGCATTGATTGTACTGGGTAAACAGTGCAAATACGCAAGGATAAGCGTAAATACAGCCGAGCAACACCAACACACCGATATACGGCAGAAGCATAAGCCTCTCCCCGCCCGAACGCCTTAGAGCTCGTCCTCAATGTTCACACGAGGAGCAATATTGGGCAGCGTATCCTTCGCAGTCGCCGAACGATGCGAGATTGCCTCAGGCTCACCCGTCACAAGAACCGGCGACTCGCCCAAAGGCGCACCATGAATCAGCGGCAGGTTCATCGTGAAGCAGGCACCGCGGCCCTTCTCGCCCCACGCCTCAATCGTGCCACCGTGCAGACGCACATCCTCAGCAGCAATCGACAGGCCCAGACCTGTACCGCCCAGGGTACGCTTACGAGAAGTATCAGCACGCCAGAAACGGTTGAATACCTGAACGGCTTCGTCTTCTGACAAACCGATACCGTGGTCACGCACCGCAACACCCAGGTTCGTGGCGTTCGCACCCACGTACACGTCAATCGGTCGGGATTCGCCGTGCTCGATTGCGTTGTACAGCAGGTTACGGAGCACACGCTCAATACGCACGCGGTCCATATCCACCATGATGCTCTCATGGCTCGTATGCACATTCAGCTTCGTGTTCGTACGCTCCAGGTGAGGCAAAGCCTCCTGCAGAATATTCGACAGCACACGCATGAAGTCTTCAGTGTCGATGGTCAGCATTGCGCTACCGGCATCGAAACGAGAAATCTCCAGCAGGTCAGCAAGCATCGACTGGAAACGATCCACCTGATCGTGCAGAAGCTCCACGGTACGGCTCAGCGTCCGCTCCATATCTCCACGCGAATCGTACAGAAGCTCCGTACCCAAACGCACCGTCGCCAGCGGGGTACGCAACTCGTGCGAAACGTCAGAAACAAATCGCTGCTGCAGAGTCGACAGGCGCTCCAGCTGAACAATCTTCTCCTGCAGCGAATCAGCCATCAGGTTGAAGGAATAACCCAAACGAGCCGCCTGATGCTCACCATTCACCGACACACGCTGATCCAAATCACCAGCAGCCAGCTTCTCCGCAGTAATAGCGGTCTGCGTAATCGGGCGGACCACAAAACGAGTCACAATCCACACCACAGAAAGCACCACTCCAAGCAGCGCACAGAAACCGCCAAAAAGAACAAAGTTAATATGCGCAATCGTGGCGGAAGAATCCGTCATATCGTACACAAGGAACAAACCGTAATTAGGGTTCTGAGAAATAGAAATATGTGTACCAACAATAAGCACCGGATAGGTACGCTCACGATTATTTTCGACAGTAGTCACCGTAGACGTCTGCCAGAAAATACCGTCCTTATCACGAACAGTTTCTTTGAAGTCATTCGGAATACTCGAAGAATTCAAAGAATTATTACTACTCTGCTCAGGAATAAAACCCTGCTTACCTTGACCTTCCAAAGGCACAAGAATCCAATTGCGTTTACCCGAACTACCCGCATCCAAGACCGTCAGGGTACGGCTCACATTACGGCGAATTTCGCTATCACTACGAGCTTCAGAGGAGTCCAGCACACTCTGAACGTTACGGAAACCGCTCGTCGATTCTTCCAGCGCCTGAGCCTTCTGATTCTCAAAAAGACTCGACGCAATCTGGCTCGACAAGGACCAACCCACCATCAAGAAGCTCAGGAACATCATGATGCCCGCAGTACCCAGAGCACGGAACTGCAGAGATTCCTTCCACAGACGCTGAGCGCACTGAATCAGGTTCCTACGCTGCTTCTGCGCCTTACGCGGCTTGGAAGTGCGGGTACGCGAAGAGGCGGAGGCTACCGCCTCCGCCGTCAAAGCGCCGTGCTCATGGCTCGACTTCGCAACAGACAATCAGGGTATCCCTTCGCCTATGGATAGGTTCCGATTAGCTACCGGAAGATCCCACCAGCTCGGTCGGAATCTTATAGCCAACGCCACGAACCGTCTGAATAAAACGATCCGCACCCAGCTCATCAAACTTAGCGCGCAAACGCTGGACGTGCACGTTTACCAGCGAATCGCTCACATCAGTGTAACCCCAGACCATGTCCAGCAGTTCCTGACGACTCAACGCCTGACCCGGGTGACGAACCAGCGCAGCCAACAGGTCAAACTCCAGAGGAGTCATCGGAACCTCAGTGCTGTGGTACTTGACGGTACGACCGTCCATATCCATGACAATATCGCCAATAGACACCACCAGCTGACGGCTCTCGCGCGGACGCAAACGGGTACGAATACGCGCCAACAATTCAGCGTGCTTAAAAGGCTTAGCAATGTAATCATCAGCGCCAGCTTCAAGACCCTTAACAACGTCTTCAGTGTCGCTTTTAGCGGTCAACATAATAATCGGCACATTAGAAGAACGGCGAATTTGCTGGCACACTTCAATACCGTTCATGCCAGGAAGCATCAAATCCAAAAGCACCAAATCGGGAGTGGAGCGCATAAAAGTTTCAAAAGCGCGGCCGCCATTTTCGCAGAAAACAGCGTTAAAGCCCTCTTGTGCGAGCACGAGGCCAATCATTTCCGCCAGAGCATCATCGTCATCAACCACCAAAATGGTGTGTGCGTCGCTTGCGCTCACAGTACCTCCCTAAAGAAATGTCGTAAATACTTACATAAAAAGCTGATTCTCTAATCATACCGCGCACTCAGCCAATGCACGGGCATACTCTGTAACCCGCGCCAGCGAAGCCGTAGCATCCAGCATACTTACCGTAGCTGAAGTCATCCCAGCAGGCACGGAACCGCTCTGAATACGCTCATCAGGCATCAAACCCACCGCGCTCAACTGCGTCGGCTCAAGACCAACCTCACGCCACAGACTGTACAGACGACGCACTTGATCTGGAACCCGTGCAGAGGTCACCACCGGCAGCCACAACCGGACCTGCGCCTCTAAAAGCTGCGCCACGGGCTCCCAGGAACGAGGGTCGCTCAGCGGCGGAACCTGCAACATGCCCGGCCCCTTGAGGCGGGCGCGATCAGGATGCAACAGCAAAGCGCAGGGAGCGCCGTCCTCAACACGCATCGCCTTCACAAGAGCCAATGCGTCAAGGGCGGGGCGGGGCTGGCTCAGCAGCTTCAGCTCCTGCACAGGCTTAAGCGCGGTACCATCCACGTCCAGGATGAGCTGCAGATTCAGCTCGGCGAAACGCTCCGAGATACGGCGGTACACCTGCTGATAGTAGTGAGGTTGCAATGCCGACAGGGAGCGGAAGCCACTCACCGTAGGGATGGCACCCTCCATCAGACGCTGAAACTCCGACTCATCCAGCTGCACGGCAATCAGCGCCCGCGGAGCTTGCAGAGCCTCGCGCAGAGAATCCATCCAGCGTTCCAGGCCTTCCAGGAACGACTCCAGCAGGTCACGGCTCGCTCCTGCATCACTGATGGCACGCTCGCCGCCGGGTAGGTAGATGCTGGCTGCGAGGGTCAACGGACCGACCAGCTGAATCTTATACACCGCGGCGGAACCCTCAACACCGGAAGTGAATCTCTTCTTCTGCGCGCCCACACGGTCAGCGAGAAGATTGATATCCGAGAGCAGACGGTCCTGCGCCAAGGCAGACTCGCGTGCTCCCCTGCCGCCGCTATGCACCATGCGCCAGCCAAACGAGGCACCGTCAAAGGCAAGTCCCTCGCACACCGCCAGGGTGCGCGCCTGAGGAGTACTCCGCCAGCCTAGCGCCGGCAGATGCGGCAAGAACGGCAGATGCGGGGCCCCTAGCTCCCCTTCCACTCGAGACATTGCTTCGCCCAAGTCATCGCCGGGAAAATCGCCCAGACCGCTGGCACGCACCAGCGGACACTCCGTAGCGAGCGCGGCAAGGTCCTGCTCGGTTAGTTCGTCCCCTTCGGGGGCGCGGTACTCACCGGGCAGCAACAGGCGCTCCGGCATCGGTTCAGTACGGACGTTCTGGCGGTTGGAAGATTGAGCGGGCATAGGAGTGTGTCCAGAGGGGTCAGATGGCGTACAGATTCAAACGCAATGATGCGAAAGTTGCGCGGTACTAGCCTTCGGACTTCTCGGCTTCAGTTGCCTCGCCGTCCTGCTCAGCCTGCTCGTTTGCGATGCGCACGTGGTGGCGAATCACCTCGGAAATAATAAAGTTCAGGAACTTCTCCGCGAATTCCGGGTCCAGGCTGGATTCCTTCGCCATGGCACGCAGGCGAGCAATCTGCGCCTCTTCACGGCCGGGGTCGCCGGCGGGCAGGTTGTGCTTAGCCTTCAGGATGCCCACGCGCTTGGTCGCCTGAAAACGCTCCGCGAGGATGTGCACCAACGCTGCATCGAAGTTGTCGATGGAGCGGCGCATGGCGAAGAGCTCCTCGTAGACTTCCGGTGCGACTTCATCGCCCATGGAGGTGGCGTGGGGGTCAAATTCGCAGGAAGTGTTTTCGGCAGTCATCGGTCTCTCCTCAGTTCGGTTGTGGTCTTCTGCGCGTTGCACCCAAGCAGGATGTTGCGGCAACGGTTGGCAATAGCGGGGTGCGCGGCTATTCGGCGCTGGTTGAGGCGCCGACGGACAGGGTTTCCTGAATGTCTTCGCGGTCCAGCGAGTAGGCGCGGGCGATGGTGGACTGGCCCAGCACGCGGGTGCCCTGGTAGAGCACCATGGTCTGTCCCGGTGCCACACCGGAGAGCGGATCCAGGAGGCGCACTACGGTTTCCAGGCGTAGCGCGCCTTCTTCTTCAGCTTCGGGATCGGGTGCCCAGGTCATGTACGCCTTGGCGCGGACCGGGTCGGCGTGCGCGCGCACCTGTGCGGTCACCTCAAACTCTTCGCTGCGGGCGCCCAGCTGTGCGGGCTCTTCCAGGAAGCGTGCCGCCTGTTCCACGGGGACGCCCGCCCAGGTGGCGCGGATGCCGCGGATTTCGTGCACGGCAAGCAGCTCGCGGGAGCCGACGATGACTTCGTTTTCCTTGGGGCGTACCTCCAGCACGAAGCGGGGCTTGCCATCGGCGGCGGGGCGGCCCAGTGCCAGGCCCTTGCGCTGGCCTACGGTGTATGCCTGCGCGCCGGGGTGCTCGCCGAGCACCTCGCCGTGGGTGTCTTTGATGAGGCCGGGGCGCATTGTGATGTGGTCGCCCAGCCAGGCGCGGGTATCGCCTTCGGGGATGAAGCAGATGTCGTAGGAGTCCGGTTTCTTCGCCACGGAGAAGCCGCGCTCTGCCGCTTCCGCGCGTACCTGTGCCTTGGAGGGGGTATCCGCCAGGGGGAACCAGGCGTGCTTGAGCTGTTCGTGGGTGAGCACGCCGAGCACGTAGGACTGGTCCTTAGCCCAGTCGGCGGCGCGGTGCAGTTCGCGGTTGCCGTCTTCGGTGGTAATGACGCGGGCGTAGTGGCCGGTTACCACGGCGTCGAAGCCGAGGGCGAGGGCGCGTTCGAGTAGCGCGGCGAACTTGATCTTTTCGTTGCAGCGCATGCAGGGGTTGGGGGTTCGTCCGGCTTCGTATTCGGAGATGAAGTCGTCGACGACGTCTTCCTTGAAGCGTTCGGAGAAGTCCCAGACGAAGAAGGGGATACCCAGCTGGGAGCAGACGCGGCGGGCGTCCATGGAGTCTTCGAGGGTGCAGCAGCCGCGGGAGCCGGGGCGCAGGGTGCCGGGCATGCGGGATAGGGCTAGGTGAACGCCGACTACTTCGTGTCCTACTTCTACGGCGCGGGCTGCGGCGACTGCGGAGTCAACGCCGCCACTCATAGCTGCAAGAATTTTCACTGCCTATCCTTCTGTTCTGTTGAGCCTCTAGGAAGGTACGCCGTGTTTGTGTGGGCGGACTTTCCGTTACTGTAGCTACCCATTGTACGCAGGGGCTCGGCGGGATATTGGGCAGTGCACCCTCAGCCAGCCCTCAGCGAACGCTGAGATTGCAGGCTGAGGGCGGTTCGGTATCTTCTCTTCTGCTTTTCTAATGCCAGCGGGAGGCATCCGGCAGCTGCGAAGACAGTCCCGCCTTTGCTGCATGTTCGTAGGCAGCGGGTAGTGCCGCGATGAGGCGCGCAATATCGGCTCCGGTGGTGGAGTGGCCGAGGGTGAAGCGCTGGGCGCTGCGGGCGGTGTCTTCGTCCATTCCCATTGCCATGAGCACGTGGGAGGGGCGGGTCACCCCGGCGTTGCAGGCGGAGCCGGTGGAGCTGCTGATACCCTGCATGTCCAGCAGGAAGAGCAGGGTGTCACCTTCGGCGTTTTCGAAGGTGAAGTGGGCGTTGCCGGGCAGTCGCTTCTGGCCCGGGTATTCTTCGGTGAGCGGGTTTTCGCCGCTCAGGTGCGCCTGCGGGATGAGCGCGCTAATTGCCGCAACGAGTTCGTTGCGTAGCGCGGCGATGCGGGCGGATTCTTTGTCGAGGTGCTGAACCGAGTGCACGGCGGCCTCTGCGAAACCTGCGATGGCGGGTGCGTCGATGGTGCCGGAGCGTACGGAGCGTTCCTGGCCGCCTCCGTGAAGCACGGGGGTCATCTGCACGGCGCGGGTTGCAACCAGCGCGCCGATGCCCATAGGGCCGCCGATCTTGTGGCCGGAGATTGCGAGGGTCGCCACGCCGCTGGCGTGGAAGTCGATGGGTACCGCACCGAAAGCCTGCACCGCATCCGAGTGCACGGGAATACCGTATTCAGCGGCGATAGCGGCGATTTCTGGAATGGGCTGTACGGTACCGACCTCGTTGTTCGCCCACATGACGGTCACGAGCGCGACGTCTTCGGGGTTCTTCTCGATGAGTTCGCGGACGGTCTGCGGGTTGACGCTACCGTGCTCGTCTACGGGGATCCATTCGAGCTGCGCGCCTTCTGCCTTTTCGAGCCATTCACAGGTTTCTTCCACGGCGTGGTGCTCGATGGAGGAGACGAGGATTCGGGTGCGTTGCGGGTCTTCTTCGCGGCGCTTCCAGTAGATGCCCTTGACGGCGAGGTTGTCCGCTTCGGTGCCTCCGGAGGTGAAAATAACCTCAGCGGGGTCGGCTCCGATGGCGCGGGCGATGCGTTCGCGGGCGTATTCGACGGTGGCGCGGGCGTCGCGTCCTACGGCGTGCAGGGAGGAGGGGTTGCCGCCGTTGCGCATCTGTTCGACCATGGCGTCGATGGCGGCGGGCAGTACGTCTGTGGTGGCGGCGTGGTCGAGATAGACGCGGCCGTTCTGACGGTTGGTTTCTGCGCTCATGGTTCCTCCTGCTGGGTTGTTCGGCGGTTTTTCGCCTCGCTTATTTTATCGCGCTCTATCCGCGCTCTTCTAGGCGTGTTCATCTGCGGCTGGGTCGGCGAGCGCTACTGCCCCGGGACGCTCAATGCTGGTCGGGGGCTGTTCCGGGCTGGTCGGGGGCTGCGCGGTACACTTAGGAACGTGTTCAAGATTCTTTTCTATACCCCTGAGATTCCCGGCAATACCGGCAACGCTATCCGTTTGGCGGCAATTACTGGCGCTGAGCTGCACCTGGTGAAGCCACTGGGCTTTAACTTTGATGATGCGCATCTGCGCCGCGCGGGTCTGGACTATCACGACCTGGCGGTGGTGACGGTGCATGAGACCCTTGAGGATGCGTGGCAGGCTCTGGCTCCGGAGCGTGTTTTTGCGTTCACGACGACTGCTTCGACGTCGTATGCGGATATTGAGTACCGTCCCGGTGACGTGTTCATGTTTGGTCCGGAGTCGGTGGGTCTGCCCGCTGAGGTTCAGCAGGATCCGCATGTGACTGAGCGGGTGAAAATTCCGATGAAGCCGGGCCGTCGTTCGCTGAACCTGGCTAATTCTGCGTCCATTGCGATTTTTGAGGCGTGGCGTCAGAACGGTTTTGAGGGAGGAGCCATCTAGCATGACTACAGCACACCATAATCTGCCGGGGCCTCTGGTTCAGCAGATTCTGGAGACGCGCCCTCCCCTGGCTGAGCAGATTCGTTTGGATTCGCAGAATAGGGAGTTCACGGAGCAGGGTTGGGAGCCGGTTTATTCGGCGTCGCCTCATGCTCGTATTGTGGTGATTGGTCAGGCACCTGGGCGTGCCGCGCAGGAGAGCCGTATCCCGTGGAATGACCCGAGCGGCGTGAAGTTGCGCGAGTGGATGGGCGTGACGGCTGAGCAGTTCTATGACCCCGAGCTGATTTCGCTGTTGCCGATGGATTTCTATTACCCGGGTAAGGGCGCGCACGGTGATAACCCGCCGCGTAAGGATTTCGCGCCGAAGTGGCATCCGCAGCTTCTGGAGCTCATGCCGAACGTTCAGCTGATTCTGCTGGTGGGGGCTTACTCTCAGAAGCACTACCTGGATGGTGTGCACGCCCCAAAGGCGCAGAAGAACCTGACGGAGACGGTTCGTGCGTGGGAGTCTTATCTTCCTAAGTTTCTGCCGCTGGTGCATCCTTCACCGCTGAATTTTAGGTGGCAGGCGAAGAACCCGTGGTTCGAGCAGGAGGTTGTCCCGGCTTTGCAGAAGCGTGTGAGTGAGGTTCTCGAGGGCATCTAATTCTCCCCTAATCTGCAACGCCAATACAGTTTGCTGTACTAACGAAAGAAAGCTCTCACCCCGCGTATGGGGTGGGAGCTTTCTTTCGTTACACCATGTGGCACTCTTTTGAAGTTAAAGTTACTAAACGGTAGAGCCGGCTGAACGGGTGTTTCCCAACTGCGTTTCTACCTGTTCAGAGGCAGAGTGCGTTTTACTTCTGGCTGTTTACTTCTGGCTGTCGGCGTTGCCCAGGGTCACGGTGATGTCCGGGGTGGAGGAGCCTCGTTTAATCTTCAGCTTCAGATCGGAGCCTGCTGCTGCCGCACGCACGGTACCGTTGAGCTCGTCGCTCCTAGTCACAGCGTGGCCGTCAGCTTCAATCACGACGTCGCCGGATCGCAGGCCTGCCTTGGCGGCGGGGCTGTTGGATTCCACCGAGGTGATTTCAACGCCACCGGGGATGAGCTTGGAGGATCCCGAACCGGTGTCCGCGGGGCTGTTCTTCACACTCGCGCCCAGGTAGCCGTGGGTTGCCTTACCCTTGGCAATGATCTCGGAGGAGATGCGCTTGGCGTAGTTGGAGGTAATGGAGAACGCCATACCGTCGGCGGTGCCGCCATCCTGGCTTGCCTGGCCCTGCGCGTTAATGCCGACCAGTTCGCCCTTGAGGTTCACCAGCGGACCGCCGGAGTTACCGTGGTTGATGGGCACATCAACCTGAATCATGGGGATGTAGTTCTGACCCTTCGCGTCAGCGGGCTGCACGCGGTTTGCGTTCGAGACTACTCCGGCAGTCACCGATTCGCTACGACGATAGGGTGCGCCGAGGGCAACCACGGCTTCGCCGGGGACCAGCTTGGAGGAGTCGCCCCAGGTGATGGGTTGCAGGTCCAGACCGGAGGGGTTGATCTTCAGAACCGCCAGGTCAGCAGCAGCGTCCAGGCCCACCACGGTTGCGGTGCGCACGGTGCCGTCGCTCAGGCGCACCTCAATGGTGGATGCTTCTCTGGAAGATTCGAGGGTGACCACGTGGTGGTTGGTGAGGATGTGGCCGTCCTTATCGAGGACAACGCCGCTACCGCCGCCGGAGGTGGAGCCGCTTGAGGCCATGATGGTCACGGTGGAGGGCAGGACCTTCTTCGCGGTTTCTGCTACGCCTGCCACGGTGGAGGAGTTGCTGATATTGGAGCTCACGGAACCGCGCGAGGAGGAGCTGGAGGAGCTGTTATTCGATGCTGCGATGCCGCCTCCGACGCCCGCGCCAACGCCGCCGCCAACGAGGGCTGCGAGCAGAGCTGCGGTGAGCACAACGCCGGCGCCGTAACGCTTGTTATGGTCGGTGTTCTGGGGTGCAGACTGCGCCGACGCAACCTGCGCGGCAGCAGCCTGGGGGTAGGTGTATCCGGGAGAGGCGTATGCCTGCGGGTATGCGTTCTGACCCTGCTGCTGGTTTGCGGGCTGGTAGCCTGCCTGTCCATTCACGTTCTGCAGGGGACGGGTTGCATCCGTGACGCCGTCATTGCCGCCGTAGGACCATCCATTGTTTTGAGTCATGAGTTCTCCTAGAGTCGTGCGTATGCGTCACCCTGGGCACACGCTATCTTTCTACTGTAGATGGTGTTGCATTGCGTTCTATATCTTTTTGCTGTTGGTTATCGGGGAGTTCCCTGGGAATTTTCCTCGCACCCTTTCATCGGCAGCTGATTCGCTGGTCTGAGATACCCGGCGATTTGCCCGGCGGCTAGTTTATTTTGGGGCTTTGTTCGCTACTCGCTCTCAGGTTTCTCTTTTAAAGCGCCCAGTTTTTCTCCACGGTTTACACAGCATGACGCGTCCGCATACACAGCTTGAACACAGGGTTGCTCCGTAATGTTGAAGGCGCATAGAGCCGAGAACAAAGGCAAAGGAGAAACCCATGATGATCGGAACCCTGATTTTCTGTGCGATCTTGGCAAGCTCCATCGGTATTGGTGCGGGTATTGTGGCGTGTTGCTCGGGAATGGTGTACCGCCGTCATCGTGCGGAAAAGGCCTCCGAGTTGGCTCAGCAGATGGCTACCCACGCACTGACTGCCGGTAGGTAGCGTATAGAGTTTGATAGTTTTCCGGGGCGGGAGATGAGAGCCCTGCACCGGGAGGGGCGAGAATCCCCAGTATGTCCCGAAGGGGCGGTGTGAGGACCGGCCCGGGTGTGATAATGAGTTGAGTGATGATTGATGCGGCGTGAGCCCCTACATGAGGGCGCACGCCGCATCGTCTTTTTAACTGTGAGGCGGATGCGGGAATCACTGGCGGAGAGCACCCGGGACCCAGGCTACTTCCCTTTTAGTATGCGGTAAGGCAACGGCGTTGCGAGCACCCGGGATTTAGCTGGGTTATGGTGAAGTCATGAGGATTATTTCTGCTGTTTTCGCTCTTGTTGGCGCGCTGCCGGTCATGCCTGCGGCGGTGGCGTCTTCTTTGGATGGCACTACCCGCCTGTATGCATTGCTTATATTTGTTTTGATCTGCGCGGCGGTAGCATTTTTCGCGTCGTTGAGCCCTTCGCGCCGTCGTGCGCGTGAGATTAGGCGGCAGGTATTGCAACAGCAGCAGAACCAGGCGATGAATCAGCAGGTACCGCCCACGCAGGCGCCCAATCAGCAGGTACCCCCTCAGCAGGGGCCTTCACAGCAAGTATCCCCTCAGCAGGTACAGGGCGCGGTGAGCTACCCGATGCACTACCAGCCGAAGCCAGCGCAGCCGGGTCATAGTACTCAGCAGGCTCAGGCGCCCTCACCTCACCCTGCCTCACCTCAGCAACCTGTGGCTGCACCTTCGCCGTTGGAGCCAATGCAGGCCGGCGGTGTCTCCGGTTCTTCGACGCAGAATCACTCGGCACAGAACCACTCGGCGCAAAACCGTTCAGCAGAAAGCCATTCAGCAGAAAGCCAGGTGCAGCAGAGCATGACCCAGAACACCCCGGCGCAGTATGAAGAGCACCCGCAGCAGGAGGCACCCCAGCAGGCTCCTGAGAGCAAGCCCTCCGATTATTTCTCTCTGAGCACCAACTTCAAGCTCATTCCTCCTCTAGAGAATGCACAGCGCAGCCGCTACCCCATGGTGCTTTCTATCAGTAAATCCGAGGATGAGGTCTTTGCGTTACCGTCGATTAGCGGTGTGCCGCAGCATCTGCTGGTAGGCACGCAGGAGAATCATGTTCCGCTGAATCAGCGTCCGCGCCTGCAGCAGGTCGATATTCTGGAGAACTACCTCATGCGTGCGGTCATGAACCTGCAGACGCTGAAGCGTGCGCAGGTTTCCCCGCTGCACAGTTTCAAAGAAACCCCGCAGGCTGACCGCGCGGTGCTTGCCGCCGAGCTGGAAGAAACCATCCGGGTATCTCGGCTGAAGCTGAGCGGGGCGTTGGAGTTCTATTCGTCCCTGCCCCGTTTGGCGGATACCCCGGGCTCTTTCGCTTTTGCCCGTGATCATGCGCTCTCTTTGAGCGCCGCCGTCATTAGCCTGACCGAGGAGTGCTTTGAGCGTACCTTCCGTTGGCGTCTGCTGGAGGATACCCTCCCGGATTCTTTGAGCGACCGCCTCTACGCGGTGCGTTATCTGCGTGAGAGCGCGCAGAAGCTGGCGGCTTTTGTGGAGCTGAGCGAATTTGATCGCGCCATGCAGCTTGCCGAGACCTGGAAGAAGACTGTTCGTAAGGACTCAAATCTCGATGAGGTCAAGGTCTGGAATGAGATGACAGAAGTTGCCTTTGACGTTCTACCTGAGTTGCGAAAGCGGGCGTTGAAGGGCGTTCAGTCTACGTTGGAGTTTAGCGAGCTTTTCTACCGTCCCGGCGAGGATGGTACGCACCGTATGCTCCGCCCGGAACAGCTGAGCGAGTTTGAGCTCAGGGGCGTGCAGTCCACGCTGGAAGAGCGTCTGGAGAAGGTGCGTCTTGAGCTTCAGGATGCGGAGTTCTGCGCTACGGTCTTGAGCTTGCAGGCGCAGGCCGTCATTGAGCTTCTGGAGGAGCTTCTGCAGGTTGAGCAGGACGGCGTTCTGGCGGAGGTCGTGACCGATTTGCGGGCGCTTGCTCATTACTCGCCGCACCTTGCTGAGCTACCTATCCAGACGTTGATGTACACGCGCGAACAGTACGCCCCCGATGGGGAGGATTTGCCGACCATTGGCGAGCGCATCCGTTCCCTCTCGAGCGTTCCCGAGGTTCTGGCGTTCGTTCACTACGAGGGCACCAAGCTTCTGCTGGGTAGCTTGGATCAGAGCGAGGCATCTTCTGAGGAGGCTCTCTCCGAGGGGCTGCTTTCGGAAGCGATGGCGTTCTCTTCTATGCCGCTATCGGTGTTGCGCACTCATTCGCGGCTTCTGCAGCAGGTGCTTCGCCTGCAGAATCTACGGTTGAAGCTGGCGTGGGTGAGTAGCTGTAGCGGCTACATGCCTTTGAGCCTGGTTGAGAGGTATTACGTCGGTCCCTCTGCCGGGGATGAGGATCTGAAGGAGCTGACCGAAAATATTGAGGCGCTCGCGGAGCTTCTGGAGGCTCGCGCTAGCTCCCGGGAGTATAGGGGCCGTGACGTGCCGGTCCCGCGAATCCTGTGGTCACAGATGCGGAAGCAGGCAGAACGCAGTTCTAGGTTGCTGAATACGGTGCAGTTCTTGGGCTGGATGTTCGCCTCGTCGTCGCGGGTGCAGGTGGTGAACGGCATAGCACAGAGTATCCACGATGTTGATGCCGCGGAGGTAGTGGAGCATCTGATGAGCAATCTGAAGATTGCGCGCCGGCGCTAACTAACTGAATAGCCGGTGAGCCGGGGTCTAGCATGAGCCTAGACCCTGGCTTTCTTATATACCGGCTTTCCTGTATAAAACCTGGGAAGACGGTAAACGGTCGGCAAACAGCGGCGCAATATTCTCGTATCTGTGCGTCTGTGTGTCTGTGCCACAGCTACACTAATAATGTGACCAGCACTAAGGTGTGCGATGACCAAGCACGCCGTGAAGTGCAGGTCCGTTCATACTTCACGACAACGGAGGAAAGACCATGATCGAGCACGCCTTTGCGCGTCAGATTCGTCCCGCACGCTCTCGCCTGCGCACTATCTTGGGTGCCACAGTGCTGGCGGCAGGTCTTTCTTGTGCCCCGGTGGTTCTGCCGGCTGGTTCTGCATTTTTGAGCACGTCTGCTCAGGCTGCTGACCCGATGCAGATTACGGGCACCACCGTGTACGATTCCACGAACTCTTTGGGTGATGCCGCTACCCTGAAGTCTAAGATTTCTGCTCTGTCGAAGAAGCACAACGTGGATTTGCACGTAGTGGTCATCGATAAGTTTGAGAACCCGTCTACTTCTTCGAGCTGGACGAAGGCGCTTGCTACGAAGAACAATTGGGGTTCTGCCGATGTGGTGCTGGTGATTGCTACCGAGTCTCGCCAGGCGTATTTCTTGGCAGGTAGCACGAAGACCCTGTCGAGCGATCAGCAGACGAAGGTGTACCAGAACTACATCAAGCCGAAGCTACAGAATAGTGACTATTCGGGTGCGGCTCTTGCCGCGGTTGAAGGTATCGAGACTCAGAAGGGCGGCAGCTCTTCGGGTGTTGTAACCGGTGTGCTCGGTGTGGGTGCGGCGGCGACCGTGGGTGCTGGCGGTTACGCGATGTATCGCCGCCGCAAGAAGAAGAACGCTCAGCAGCAGCCTCAGCGTTCCTACGGTGCGCCTCGTAACTACTCCCCCATTCCGGAGGTTCCGCTGGAGGAGTTGCGCACCCGCGCCGGTAGCGCCCTGCTGCAGGCTGATACGACGATGAGCCACGCGAAGCAGGAACTAGATTTTGCGCGCGCACAGTACAGCGATCAGCAGGTTGCTGAGTTCGCTCAGGAGATTGCGCGTGCTGAGGATCTGATGCGTAAGTCCTTCCAGCGTCAGCAGCTTCTGACCGATAGCATCCCGGATACTGAGGCTGAGCAGCGTGCCTGGTTGACTGAGATTATTGATAACTCTCAGGAAGTCACCCGCATTGCTCAGGAGCAGGACGCTAAGCTGGCTCAGTTGCGCAACCTGGAGCAGGAGGCGCCGCAGGCTATTGAGGCTCTGGCTCAGCGTCTGCCGCAGCTGCGTGCCTCGGTGGAGGAGATTGCCGCCCAGTACCGCGCGTTGAAGGAACGTTACCTGCCCAGCGCCCTGGAGCCCATTTCTAAGACTCCTACCCTGTTGGAGTCGAACATGGTGCTGTGCGCTGCGGAGGTTGAGAAGGCTCAGGCGACCGTTGCGACCGCTCGTTCGGAGGCGGTTGCTCACCTGCGCACCGCTGAGGAAGCCGCCTCGCAGATTCAGACTCTGGGTGCGGCAGTGAATACCCGCTCGCATGAGCTGGAGCAGGCTCAGCTGGGTCTGAGCACCGACCTGCTGAGCATTCAGCGTGACGTGGCTGAGGCGAAGAGCCTGGCTGCATCTCAGCGTCGCGATGATTTGGGTGCGGTCGCTGCCGGTATGGAGGCGGTGCTCAACCAGGTCAATCAGAGCGCTTCGGCTCGCCCGAATGACCCCCTGACTCTGGCGAACCAGCTGCGTCAGCTTTCCGCCGAGCTGGATAAGGCAATGACGAATATGCGTGCTACCCGCGAGCGTTCTCGTGCGGCTTCGCAGAACCTGGATCGTACGATGCGTTCTGCGTACGCTGCGGTGAACGGTGCGCGTAGCTACATCAATAACCGCCGTGCTGCGGTGGGCCCGATGACCCTGACCGCTGTTTCTGAGGCGGAGCGTCACCTGGGTCAGGCTCAGCGTCTCGCTTCTTCGGATCCGCTGAACGCCATGAAGGAAGCCAATATGGCAATCCAGAAGGCGACCGACGCGCAGAACCGAGCTCAGAGCGAGGTCGGCAACTACTACAACAACCAGAACAACCGCGGCGGCGGCAGCTTCGGCGGTGACCTGGCGAAGGGCCTGCTGCTGGGCGCTCTGATGACCGCGATGAACTCCGGCACCAGTAGCTGGGGTAGCAGCGGTGGCCACAGCAGTGGCGGTAGTAGCGGCGGCAGCTGGGGCGGCGACTTCAGCGGCGGTGACGGCGATTGGGGTAGCGGCGGCGGTGACGGCGGTAGCTTCTAACCGCCTCCACGCTAGCAATCCTGCCGGTCGGTTTCTGTAGGTTTTTCTACAATCTGACCGGCGGGGTGGATAGCTTACCTCACCGCTTTCTTCCCCAGTCGGAAAACATCTGAGGTAATTTACCCAAAGTTTAGGTGGCAGAAATCAGGCGTGCATCGTTTTCACAGCGTGCGCTCAGAAATCTACCACATAATTAGTTGTACGGGCACGGCTCACGAGGAGCGTAGTGCTCCCCCGCAGCCCGTGAACAGAAAGTAGGAGATTATGGCTAAGCAGACCATCTTCGGCCGTATTGCACAGCTCGCTAAGGCAAACATCAACGCCCTGATTGATGCAGCTGAGGACCCGGAGAAGATGCTGGACCAGATGGTTCGTGACTACACCAACAACATCCGCGAGGCGGAGGCTGCAGTAGCACAGACCATCGGCAACCTGCGACTGCTCGAAAAGGACCACGCTGAGGACGTCAAGGCCGCTCAGGAGTGGGGCACCAAGGCTCTGGCAGCTTCTAACAAGGCTGATGAATTCCGCGCAGCTGGCGACGTTGCCAACGCTGACAAGTTCGACAACCTCGCCAAGATCGCTCTGAACAAGCAGCTGCTGGCTGAGAAAGCTGCGCAGGCTGTTGAGCCTCAGCTGGCTTCTCAGACTCAGGTTGTCAACCAGCTCAAGGACGGCCTGGAGAAGATGCGCTCCAAGCTTGAAGAGGTCAAGTACAAGCGCGATGAGCTGACCGCACGTCAGAAGACTGCAGCAGCTCAGACCCAGGTGAACGACGCTCTGAAGGCGTTCGACGTTCTGGACCCGACCAGCGAGATGAGCCGCTTCGAAGAGAAGGTTCGCCGCGAAGAGGCACGCGTCATCGGTCAGCAGGAGCTGGCTGCTTCCTCCCTGGACGCACAGTTCAACACCCTGGACCAGATGGAGCGCGACACTGAGCTGGACGCTCGCCTGGCGGCTCTGAAGGCAAAGAACGCTCCGGCTGCTCCGGCTCCCGTGGCTGTGGAAACCCCCACCCAGACTCTCTAAGCCTGAGATTCTCCAGCCAGGTCTAGCGCATAGCTTCTTGAGCTAAACCTATAAAAGATCCGCCCCGTTCCTAAATTTCAGGAGCGGGGCGGATCTTTTATAGGTTAGGGGCCGTGCGCCTTAGTTAGCGTAGATGTACAGGTAACCTGCCATAGCGTCGCGAGTGATGGCCGCAGAGGAGGTCGAGCCGGTACCGATACCGTTGGAGGCAGCCCACGCCAGAGCCTGGGACGCGTAGCCGCCCTGAGCCTGTGCCGGGGAGCCAGCTGCACGGTACATGAACTCAGCCATGGTGGACTCGGTGACGGTCTCCAAGGGGCTGAAGTCGCTACCGTTGATGCCCTGCTGGCTCAGCCAGAAGATCTCCTTGTACGCGGGGTGGTTCGCCGGAACGTCGCTGAACGGCGAAACAGCCGGTGCGTTGACTGCGGGGCGACCAGCCACGCGGTACAGGTAGGTTGCCAGCTGCGCACGGTTGACCGATGCGTTCGGGCGGAAGGTGCCGTCCGCGAAGCCGAGCATGATGCGGCGATCAGAGTTCCAGCTGATCTCGTTGTAGTTCGGGTTCGAGGAGGAAACGTCGGTGTAGCCCAGCGCGGGGGTCTTACCGGCGAAGTCCAGGGAGGACGCCAGGATGTGCGGCAGGTCGTAGTCGTGGTGGCTGAAGCCGTCAATCAGCTTCACTCGGGCGTCGGAGAAGCCAGCGCCCAGGTATGCGTTGTAGCCGGACTCGACTGCGCCACGTGCGCTCCAGGTGACAGGGTTAGTGTTACCGGAGGTGTCCTTCGCGCCAACCCACCAGTACATGGGCAGACCCTTGGTGGTCGCATCAGCGTCCACGGAGCCGTCCGAGTCGCCGCCTGCAACCATGATGGAGCCGCCGCCATGACGCCAGGAGGTGTTGTGATCGGTCAGCTCGTAGGTGATGAACTCAGCGCCGCCGGAGTAGCCCATGGTCCACATCTGGGATGCGTCCAGGTTGTTCTCGCTCACGAAGGACTTCGCGAAGGAGCGGAAGAACTCACCGTTGGTGTTCATGTCTTCCCACCAGGTGATGCCGTCACCGGATGCGTTAGTGTCCGGGGAGATGATCGGCACGAAGACCATGTTGCGGGCGTTAGCAATCTTGCCCATTGCCGCGAGCATACCCTCGTCGGGGGTGTAGACCTTGGACTCATTACGCTGCCAGTAGTCACCGTCGAAGTAGAAGACCACGCCAACGGGCTTAGAGTAGTCCAGGTTGTTCGCGTACACGTGGTACTGGGAGGTGGTACCCGCCGGGGAGGTGTAGCTCTGGTAGGTTGCGGAGCTCATGGTGCGGGCGCGCTGAGTGTTCTGCTTCTGCTCAGACTTCTGTTCGCTCTTCTGCTCAGCCTTCTGCTCGGCCTTGGGGGCGGCGGTTGCCTTACCCTTAGTGAGCGAGTTGCTCAGAATCTGCGAGAAGTTGTAGTCGAAGTGGCCCGAGCCGTTCAGAACGGTCGCGGAAGCGTTGGTGTAGCCGGCGTTGCGGTAGGCGTTGTAGCCGCCCTCAACGGCGCCTCGTGCGCTCCAGGTCTGCGGGTAGGTCTCGCCGGAGCCATCGTTCGAGTTTGCGTACCAGAACATGGGCTGGTACTTCAGTGCAGCCGAGGGGGTCCCCTCGTCCAGGCCGCCGCCAGCAATCATGATGGAGCCGCCGCCGTTACGCCAGGTCTGGGGCTTGGTGTTCAGCTCGTAGGTGATGAATTCAGCGCCGCCGGAGTAGCCCATGGTCCACACGTTGGAGGAGTCCACGCCGTTAGCCGCGATGAAGGAGGAAGCGAAGGAGCGGAAGAACTCGCCGTTACGCTCCATGTCTTCCCACCAGGTCACGCCAGCGTCGTAACGGTTGGCGTCCGGGGAGATGACGGGCACGAACAGCATGTTCTGTGCCGCTGCGGATGCAGCCATCTGAGCCAGCTCACCGGAGGGGTCGTAGACCTTGGACTGGTCGTTGCGCCAGTAGTCGCCGTCGAAGTAGAAGACAACACCAACGGGCTTGGAGAAGTCCACCCCCTCAGCGTAGACGTGGTACTGCGAAGTGGTACCAGCCGGGGAGGTGTAGGGCAGGAAAGTCTGGTTGGTGCGGGTTGCCGCCACACCGGATGCCGCCTGCGCAGCCTGTGCGGTCTGCGCGGGCTGAGCGGCGGGGGTTGCAGCGCTCTGGGTAGCTGCGGGGGTCTGTGCAACCTGTGCCAGGGTGGGCTGAGCGGAAGGCTGAGCCGCCTGTGCGGACTGGAAGGTAGCCGAGGGGGTTGTCTGCTGAGTTGCCTGGGCAGTGTAGGTCTTCTGGATGGGCTGAACCGCGGTCGTTGCGGGAGCCTGCTGAGTCTGCTTTGCCTGTTCTGCCTGCTGGCGGATCTGTACAGCAACCTGCGAGAGGGTGGGCTGCACGGTGGAGGTGAACAGGGACTTCGGAGCCTGGGTAGCTGCGCCGGGGATGTCCTGAACGACGGGTGCGAATGCGGAAGCGGGTGCTACCAGGGTGCTACCGAGCACGGAGGGTACGGCGATGGCTGCGAGAGAGCCAGCCTTAACGGTGCGGGGGCGAAGTGCCATGGGTTGTCCTCGTTGTTGGTGTTTCGTGGGGCGCGGACGCCCGAGAGTGGTTGAGTGATAGGTGGTCTATAGGTGAGAAGCCTATAGGCGGTCGGCCTGCGAATGTGATGCCGCATGGAGCAAGTCCAGTAACCGTCCCGTGTGTGTTGCGGGGGTTTCCTCGTGTGATGGAGGGGTGCAGTATTCATTTCGGAGAGCTACGCGGCGGACCGCGGTGACCACGTACTCAAAGCTACCAGGTCAAAAAGCCTTTTCCAGCGGTTTTTTGGGGCTATTTTTGGGTATCGAACAAGATTCAATCTTAACAAGAGCTTTTTCTAAGCTTCTAGTTTAACTTGAATCACCCTCAAGTAGAGGTTGAATGGGCTATTTTTCCTTGATTTTCCGGGGTTTTTGAGCGTTTTTTGAAAGAGTTTCAAAAAACTCTACAATTAACTTGAATGTTTCGTATGTGATTACAATCACTTTCAGAGTGAATTGTTGCACTCGAAGCCCAATTTTTGCCAAAAACCGCGGAATTCCGGGGCAAAACGGGTGATTTCCAAGCCCGGAATATAGGCACCTTTCGCATATTCCACTTTGAGAATGCACTTTGAGGCAAAAACAGCCCCCTCGCCACTCCCCCACCCAGGCATCCTATCGGACCCCTTATCACGCTCTTGAGACCCGCCCCAGAGCCCCCTTCAGGACCCCTTTCAGATCCCCTTTCAAGGAGCTCAAAAGCAGCGTCTCAAGAAGGCGTAACCACCCTCCAGCAACCGCTCGGAAGTGACTCCACCACCCCCATGGGCACACCCGCTTGAAGCCCCGATAGACGGACTGAGGAATACCTCGAAAGACGCATCGGGAGACGTTCCGAAACCAGTCCAGGGTACTTTCACGACGGTTCTATGAAATTCCGTGAGGAGGTTTCAAGAGGGGTTTCGAGAGGCCGAAAGATCCACCTCAAGCACCCCGGAAGGGGCAGCAGGCTGCCCCCCCCCATCAGTCTCCCCGAAGCACCGCCCCGACAAGGTTCAGAAGACCCCCTCCGCAGATTACAGAAGGCAGGAGATACGGAGAGGCAGGAGATATAAAGAAAGCCGCCCAGCAGGCGGCAGAAAGGTAGCACAAGAAGAAGAAAAGTAGGCGGCAAATGAAGACAGGTCGCCGACAGGAAAGGTGCAGGAAGGTGGCGAAAGAAGGCAGACCGGCGGTCGGAAGGTGACGGGAGGACAGCAGAAGGAGACAGGTCGGCGGGAGTACGGGTTTTAGGGAATAAAAAAACTCCCGATAGCTAAGCTATCGGGAGTTATCCGTTGCGGGGACAGGATTTGAACCTGCGACCTCCGGGGTCTGCATCTCTTTTTAATGAAACAGTGAGATACAGCCAAGTAATCGTTGATATTGTGCGGTAACCGTCCCCTTATCCTTCCCTAAAGATACTTGAAGTTACCGGCATATCCTCACGAAAGATAGGGAATAAGGTAGGGACTACCTTTCCTCCCTACGCCGTGCTCGGGCTGCCTCGTACAGCGTTGTGAGGTCTGACAGGTCTGAGTATGCCTGTGCGTTCACATCGACCGAGTGGCCGAGCGTTCGAGCACGCAGTAGCGCGTCTACGTCCGTGCGGTACATGGTGTTGAGGGTGGTTCTCCAGACGTGGGTGCGGTGGGTCTCCAGCAGAGGCACTCCGCAGTCGCGAGCCAGATCCTTATAGAACGCCTTGAGAGCCTTCTGAGCGTTGTATCTGTCCCACTCGGTGTCTGGGTTGAGCGGTGCGCCCACAACGTAGGCTCCACCGACTTCATCTCGTCTACGGGTAAGGTGCTCATAGACCGCAGGCTCGACGAGAGCCGCGACGCGGGTGGTGCCTGTCTTGGCGTTTTCAGCCCGAATAATGCACGCTGGGCGGTTTTGGTCGTCGGTGATGATGTCGTCCCACATGAGAGTTCTTGCTTCGCTTACGCGCAGCCCTGTGGCCATTTGGAGCAGGGTTAGGTCGATGCAGCAGCGGTGGAGGAGCGCGTTCAGCGCATTGAGAGCACTCTCGATGGGTATGAGCAGCGCGTTGCTGATATTGGCGCTCAGAAGGTCGCTGAAACCGCTCAGAAGGTCGCTGAGGTCTCAGACAAGGCTAACAAGGTGTTTGCGTCCCTAGAGCGCAACGAGCGCCATCTGGAGTCCCTGGAGGGGCGCATACCTTGGACGACGGTCGGAAAAGTTGCCATTGCTGTGCTACCGCTGTTCGCCTCGCTCTTGCTCGTGGGTGGCCTCGTGTGGGGCGTTATGAGCATGTTCGGCATTGGTCCTCTCTTTGGCTGGGCATGGGCCTCGTTCACAGCGGCCTCGCTGTGGTGGCAGAAGATGTTGATCGCTGCTGCGACGCTCGGTGGGGCATCGTTGTTCATCTGGGCAGTCTTGCGGGTGAGCCGATGGATCTACGAGGAACTCAGGTGAGGAAGGAGGTGAGAAGGATGGTGAAACCTATGATTGGAACGGGCATCAAACTGGGCAAGCCTCGCGTCGAGGTCGATCACTCTCGGCCTATCAACAAGAACGCTGAGCGGCTCGATGGAACGGTGCGCAAAGGCGAGAGCGTTGTTGAGAGTATCAGCGCCGTGTTCTCGGTCTGATCAACAGTCTAAAGTAATTAGGCTAAATCATAGTCAGATCTGAACATTCTGAAAGTTGCCCCTACTAATCTTGCATCGTTGTATCATAGCAGTGCGGGTAACTTTCTGTTACCTGAATATGTTCAGATTCTGAGAGCTTGGAGAAGTCGTGGTCACCGTTGACCTTGACACCCGTGTTGAAGAGGTTGAGGAAGCTGTTTGTCCTCACATCACCTCGAAGTTCCTGTGCGCCCACTGGGTGCCCGACGGGTGGCATTGCATGCTTCACTGCCCAGTGTGCTAACGGCTGCGGCATCTCTGTTGGCTGCAAGTGGTTAGTAGCTTTGTCGCAGCAGTCGGCCCTGGAGGGAAGGCATCCTAGGCCTTACCTCCAGGGCCGTTTTCTTTGAAAGGTAGGCCATGCCAGCTATATCGGTAACTGATTTGTCGGTTGGGTACAAGAATTCCCCAGTAGTGAGCGGCATTAACTTGCAGCTAAATACTGGCAGGATAATCTGCCTCCTTGGACCAAATGGGGCAGGTAAAACCACCTTAATGAAAACGCTCCTTGGTCGGATAAAACCAGTAAGTGGCCACATTAGATACGATCAGACAGACATTAGCGAAATGTCAGCTGCAATCGACCATCCAAGCTACTTTCCGTATCTGAGCGGTAAACAAAATGTACAGGTCGTCGCGGCATTCTGGGGTCTGGATGTTGATCCTGAGTCGGCCTTGGATAGTGTGGGCATCGTCCGCGCTGCCCACGGGCGGAAAGCCAAGGACTACTCGACCGGCATGAAGGAACGGCTGGAGCTTTGTCTTGCTTTATTATCTAGACCAAGATTTTTGTTCCTTGATGAGCCACAGAATGGTTTGGATCCAGATGGCATGATCTCTTTGTCTGCGACGCTTCGTCGTTATCGGGACGAAGGGAACTGCGTTGTAATATCAACGCACCTCCTCCATGAGATTCAAGGCGTCCCGGATGAGTGTGTCGTAGTTCGTAACGGCAAAGCTTTGCATATCCCCGACCTCAACGGCGTGAATCTCGCGGACCTATATCACCGGGGGTAGGACCATGCGAATTACTTCAGCTATCCGTGCTTTGCTTACTTACTATTGGAACATCTGGTATTTTCTCGCGGCTATCTTGGGCTCAATGGCGTCACTATTCCTCGGTGCATGGATTTCAAGTGAGGCAAGCGGAACTCCAATAACAGGGGGATACAGCTTCTTCTTTACTGGAACGCAGCCACTAATTTCCCTCGCATTACTCTTTATACTTGATGCTAGGGTTTCCAAGGTCCACTACGGGGGTTTGCCTCAGCAGGTATACATTGCCTGGTTGCCTAGCGTCCTACGCACCATCTGTCGAACACTTTCAATAGTTCTTGTAAACCTACTTAGTGTGCTGCTATTCGATCTAACAATGGTTTTGTCTGGTTCGAAAATGCACTCTGGGCTAGCAACCCTGCTTTGCTTTCTTACCTTCCAAAGTATACTAATTGCTCTGATCTACTCGACATTAGAAAGTCTCTCAAAACCTCCGACTGCCGCGGTAATTTCAGGTGTTCTTCTGTACTTCTGGATAGTGCTACCCGGTAACCTAGCTGACAATGCTACCCCATACATATCAAACGCCCTCCACTCCGTAGGGCTGAATCTCAATGGTACCGCAATCTCGTTCGTAGATATCCAGGAGCAATCAAATTTCGGTTTCTCTGCGCTTATCCCGGTACCAATCCTAATTATTACCTATGTTCTTGTGGCTAGGTTTCGAAGTAAAGGAGCAGTAAGAAAATGAAGTCTTTGTGTTCTATCGAGCGAATTGCAATCATTCGTTGGGTCACGATCGCTTATCTCGGTGCACTAGTTCTTCCGCTGCTGTTTCTCCGTTATGGAAATACCATTGCCGTAGCGCAATCCGCGTTACTCATCATGCTCCCAATTGCCACGGCAGGTCTAGCTTTGTCGCATGCTAAGGTCCCTGCCTCGTACGTCTCGTTTAGTATTCACGATAAAGTTCTGCTCCGGTTCATTGCTAAATCGCTGCTTCTCGCACAAGTAGTTAACCTTTGTTTGAGTCTGCTTTATGTCTCTATCATTGGCGAGCTTGTTAATGAGCGACTGTCGAGTCATACTGCTTTAGTACTTGTTTTCTCTTCGGTTGTGCTAACTCTGGCCTGTTTTGCGCTTCGGCTTTGGACTACTTCATTAGTTTCATGGATTGTTATCATCTTTTTTGTGGTGGCAGGTCTTCCGATTAGCACAGGTGATTTTGCGAACTCACCGATCTTGTTTGCTGTCGTTCCCACGACTTGGATTTTAAAAGGCGCCACCTTTGGCTCCTATATATTTTCTACCGGGTTTCTGTTGGCTGCGATAAGTTCGGGGTTTTTACTAACGTCGGTGAAACGTGCATAGCTATACTTCACTTGGAAAAGCGTATGTGAGGATAGCTGCACTTCCAACGGATAGGTTTCCAAGTGACGGCAAAGCGAAGTCAGCGTTTGCTAAACTGTTCTATCGAATCCCAGTTTGAGATCGGTCCTTGCAAGTTCCACACCTTCGTTTTATTCCGCTATCACGAAGGCTATTTCCGGCTCTTCCGAGTTGAGTGTGGGTGACCAGGTATTGGTCGGGGGTTGTGGGTAGAGGTCGAGGTCCTTGATGATGAGCGGACTTCTACCACCGCGATCTTCAAAGGACCTCCTGTTGACTTCTTACCGTGACGGATCATGGGGCAGCCACACACAGAGCACGATGCAGTATTCACAGGAACGAGGCAAACACGACCAACTGAAAGAGTGACTTTCCCGCACCAGAAAGCCGAAAAGTCACCCAACCAGCAACACGTAGTGTCCTATAACCCAGAAAGAAAGCTCTCCCTGGAAGCCACTGAGGCTTCCAGGGAGAGCAGTCAGAGAGTGCGAAAGACGAATACACCGCTATCAAGCGTGAGGCGGCCGATGGGGGAGTCGTAGGTGGCGAGCGCCGGATCAGAATTGCTCGGGGTGATCGCGGTAGGCATACGCCCACACTGTCACGGCGACAGTCACAGCGCGAGTCCACGCGTCACGGACAGCGTCCAGTTCTGCGCCCTCGAAGCCCTCCGCCAGGAGACGGTGCCCGACCTCCACAGTCGGCGCGATGAAGGCGAGCACGTAGCGCAGAGGCACGAATGGCGTCGAGTCCGCCCCATCCGCCGCGTTCTTCGCCGCGGTCATGTGTCGAGCTCCGATCAGGTACTGGTAGTCCAACCACGCCTGATCCCGCTCGCGCGTGCACATGTCGATGATCCACTGGGCGAATCGGGGCTTTGACGCCTGCGCGTACTCGGGGTTCGGCTGTCCATCCGGATGCGCGGAATGTGCTGCCAGGTAGGTCTTTTGAGCCAAAATCCCGCGCCACGTGTCGACCATTTCCATGGCATGCGGCGCCAGGATGGGTTCTGCTCGCGCGAGCAGCTCTGCGTCACCGGGCTGGACGTGCGCGGCGGCCTCAATCTGGCGTAGATCCTCGAGTGTGAGCGGAGACGTGGGGACGGCATCGGTGCCGTAGGTGTACCCCGACGAGTGGTCGTAAGCGGTCATGCGAACCTCCTTGAACTCATGCGTCAATTGTAGAACGTGCTCTTGCTCAGGTCAAGTACTGTGGAGTGGTGTAATCGTTT
>NZ_KZ627139.1:110240-129803 GCF_001811075.1 Rothia sp. HMSC069C03 | reverse complement strand
GTCAGTGCGTTTTATGGGTACTAAAAAATCTTCAAAAAACTTCTAAAAAACCTTATAAACGCAGAAGAAACCACTCAACCCCTCACAGAATGCCTTCTAGAGCCCCCTCCGCAGCCCCTATTCCCATGCCCTGCGCACGATTCCTAACCCTAGCCCCGGGCGCCCCTACCTATAGGTACAAAAAGCCCCTCCCCTTCCGTCCGGCAAGGAACAGAAGAAGAGGGGTACAGCCACAGAGTGCTGAAAGCTTAGTACTGAGTTAGTTGAGTACGGGGTTAGTACTGGGGAGGCGCCTCATTCGCCATATTGTTGAAGCGCGAGTACTTACCGCTAAACGCCAACGGGATAGTACGAGTCGGACCACCACGGTGCTTAGCGATAATCATGTCCGCCTCACCCACGCGTTCACTGTCCGGGTTATACATATCCTCACGATGCAGCAGAATCACCATATCCGCATCCTGCTCAATAGAACCCGACTCACGCAGATCCGAAACCATCGGACGCTTATCAGTACGCTGCTCCGAACCACGGTTCAACTGAGACAGTGCAATCACCGGAACATCCAGCTCCTTAGCCAACAGCTTCAGGCTACGAGAGAACTCCGAAACCTCCTGCTGACGAGACTCAACCTTCTTACCCGAACTCATCAGCTGCAGGTAGTCCAGCACCACAAGTTTCAAATCATTACGCTGCTTGAGACGACGGCACTTCGCGCGAATCTCCATCAGAGTCATATTCGGCGAATCATCAATAAAGAGAGGAGCAGAATCAATACGCCCCTGCAGAGTCGCCAGGTTCGTCCAGCCCTCAGTATCCAGGTCGCCCTTCTTCAGACGACCCATTGAAATCTTGCCCTCCGCAGAGAGAATACGCATCGCCAACTCAGTACGACTCATCTCCAGCGAGAAAAACACAGTCGTCATCTGATGATGAATAGACGCAGAACGAGCAATATCAAGAGCCAGAGTCGACTTACCCACACCCGGACGAGCCGCAATAACAATCATCTGGCCGCCGTGCAGACCACCGGTCAGCTCATCAAACTCAATAAAGTCAGTCGGCACACCGTACACGCCATCGGGGCGGTTCGAGTTCGCATCAATCTCATTGATGGTCTCCTCCAACGCCTCAGAGAAAGACACATAGTCTTCCTTCGCGTTACCATCAGTCACCGCATAAATCTCAGCCTGCGCCTGATCTACCAAAGTATCAACCTCAGTCTCATTGGCGTAACCCAGCTGAGCGATCTTCGTGCCCGCCTCAATCAGGCGGCGCATAATCGCGTGCTCCTTAACAATCTCAGCGTAATACTGAGCGTTAGCAGCAGTCGGAACCGACGCAATCAGCGTATGAATATAGGACGCGCCGCCCACACGAGTCAGCTCGCCGCGCTTCTTCAGCTCATCAGCAACCGTAATCGCATCCGCAGGGCTACCGTGACCGTAAAGAGAAAGAATCGCCTCATATATCGTCTCGTGAGCCGGCTTATAGAAATCAGACGCACGCAGGCTCTCAACCACATCCGCAATAGCGTCCTTCGACAGCAGCATGCCACCGAGCACCGACTGCTCAGCCACATCATCATGAGGCATAGTGCGGGAACCATAATCAATAGCAGTTTCAGACATGCTTATCCTCGCGTTTCAATCCGATATCTACGACGTTCCAGAAACAATTTCTGCAGAACTCCTATGCTAGTTTCTCACGAAGGCACACGCGAAACACATACACGCCTAACGGGCAGCGCGCAGATAATCCTCAATCTTCTCAACAGCGAGCGCCGCACCATCCATAGTGCGCATTACCTCGCCTTAGCGCGCATGCCCTCATCGCTGAGCAGACGTGACTGCCTCACAAAAAATATTTTTCAGGCCACTGCTATGTGCCTAGTAGATCCCTCGATATCAGAGTCGAGGGCACTAGTCATGAAGGCAGAACTCCGCCATGTTTAAAATCCTCCCTCTCCTCGTACTGCATGTCCTCTCTCATCTGGTGGCAGTGCTACTACTACACACCTATAGTAGGTCCCTGCCTGTACCACATACCATGGTGCTTAAGTACCTGCGAGTATCAGCAATGCTGTACTACTACAGGCTCGCTGATGGGGTGTCCTACATGTATGCAGGTGTGGGGGTACTAAATCATTGGGAAGCCCTAGTGCAACAGATGCTGGGTGAGTATCTGATACTGATGCAGTATCCAGCAGTAGTGCTGGTACTAGTGCTCAGTGCCGTAGTCGGTGCAGCACTCAGGTACCGTGTGCTGCTATACCTGGCGAGAGTGGAGGCCACCGCCGGTAGGGAGGCAGTTACAGCGGGATGGGTGCATGCTGTGGCAGATGGTATAGATGCGCTAGCGAATCTGCTAGGGCTAGCGGGCTAGCGCTTGAAAACGGAGCCCCAGTATTCCCTCGGATAGAGAGGAATACTGGGGCTCCGTTTCGCTGTATAAGCTTTGCGGTGTGATTCTGTCTTACTTCTTACGCAGAATCAGGCCGATAGCGCCAATATGGTCGGCATGGCGGCGGAACACACCGCGCATACCCAGCACACGCTCACGAATCTGCGGCTTACGCGCCAGATTGAACGCAATCTTCGCAACGCCAGCGGGACCCTCATCAGCCAGCAGACGCTTCGGCTCCAGCAGAGCCATATCGGTCTGGTACACATCCAGCACCTCAAAGCCAGCCTCTTCCGCCAGAGCAGTCCACTCGGCAACAGTCAGCGGGCGGGCGTTCACACGGATAGTGCGCGCCAAATCCTTCTGAATCTCTTCCTTCAGCTCGGGGCGCAGATAATCGGGAACCAACGACATCTCGTGAATAGCGTAGTAGCCGCCCGGACGCAGCAGACGAGCCGCCTCACGCATAATCTCCAGCTTGTGCTTATCGGTCTGCATGGTCAGCATCGCCTCGCCCACCACGGCGTCGTAGCTCTCCGAGGGCAGACCGGTCTCCTGAGCGCTAGCGTTCACCACACGGTAGTTCGGCTTAGTCGATGCGCCAATACGCTCGGTTACGATTTCAGCAGCCTTGGGATCAAGATCCACACCGGTGTAGCTCTTGGGGGAACGCTTCACAATCTCCAGGGCGGTAATACCCAGGCCCGGAGCAAACTCCACGACGTCAATGTCGCCGCCCAGAGCACGAGCCAGCAGCCAGTTGGTGGTCTCGCGGCCGCCGGGGCGCAGAACCTTCTTGCCCAGCTGAGCCAGCAACCAGTGACCTGCTGCCTTTTCGGCGGGGCGGTCGGTACCGGGAACGGAAGGGGTCTTAGACACGGAAGACAACTCCTCAATACTTGTATTTAATATGCAAAATTTATCTTTCCCAATTCTAGACCCGCCACCCCAAGAAAGGAAATATGACGTTATATAGAAGTATGGTTGCCCTTTATTACAGCATGCCGCAACACCACTACAGCCATCCTTGCCACACACCCTAGAGATTAAACAGAAACTGGAGCTGGACCTCTCGGTCCAACCCCAGTCTCATCACACACACATACATACGAAAATCAGAGCCACTTCCGCAAGGAAAGTCCAACTTTCTGATGGTCCTCTCGAACCATCTATATAAAGTATTACGCGTAAACCTTTATTCCCTGTAGGTTAAAGCTGTAAGAAAGCTGGGAATAGATTTTTCTTCAACATCGGGGTGCAGTGCCCCGGATTTCACGCGGAAACTACACGTCGCGTTAAAAGAAGAAAGGCAAGGCGCTTTTGCCTTGCCATCCTTCTTTCGTTAGCGGGCGACCCCGCTACACGAAACACACACATTCACATCGCAGTCCTCTCGAACCAACACTTATAGTAAACACCCCCAACCTTATGGGAGGATTGAATTTCGCTGGAAACAAGCTGGGAGAAAACCAACAGAACCCTGAGAGCTTTGATATTGTGCAGTTTGCGGACTCTAAACCGGGCTAATAAGCCGCCATATACAACCCCAGCAGCACCAACGGGTTAGCCACTACAGAAATAACCGCCAAGCAAATATTGGCCACGCGGTACTGACGGAACTTCACCAGACCCACCAGCGCGCACACCAGCGCAACACTGGATGCAAGGCCGCCAACCACCAGCAAAAGAAGCAAAAGAGCAGTAGCGACATTCGCGTCCGCAAATGGGATAACCGCTAGAGCGCACAGCAGCAAATTGATACACTCCAACACCACACCCGTGGACAGAAGCTGCGCGCTAGAAGACAAACGTGAAAAAGATCGAGCCATGTCTACCAGTCTACGGGGTCAATTGGCGTACCTCGCAGTCGCAACTGCTCTAACCACCAATCCTTCTGTAGCACACCACATATTCTCAGCCTCCAAAAATAATGTTTCACGTGAAACATGCACAGGAGCGAATACAACAAACGGGGTGCCCCTCACGAAGAGGGACACCCCGTCCGACACTCACCGCCGCCGCATCAAAGCACCAGCGTCAAATATCTAAAAATCTACTTACGCAGCAGCAACGACGTCCAGGACAACGTTAGCAACAACGTCAGCGTGCAGGCGGACAGTCACCTTGTACTCACCGGTGCGCTTGATAGCGGAACCCAGGTGGATGGTGCGCTTGTCAACGGAGCCAATGCCAGCAGCCTCAATAGCCTCAGCAATAGCCTCAGCCTTGACGGTACCGAACAGGCGGCCGTCAGCGCCAGCCTTGTGTGCAACGACAACCGGCTTAGCAGCCAGGGACGCAGCAATTGCCTGAGCCTCTTCCAGAGAAGCCTTAGCACGAGCCGCACGAGCGGCGCGGATGGACTCAACCTGCTTCTCGCCACCCTGGGTCCAGGTCACGGCGAAGCCGCGGGGCAGCAGGTAGTTACGTGCGTAACCGTCCTTAACGGTGACAACATCGCCAGCTGCACCGAGGCCGGAAACTTCCTGAGTCAGAATGATCTTAGCCATGTTACTGTCTCTCCTTCTCTTTAGCGGCCAGCGCCGGAGTAGGGCAGCAGTGCAACTTCGCGGGCGTTCTTAATAGCCTGAGCGATCTTGCGCTGCTCCTGAACGGTCACGCCAGTCACGCGGCGAGCGCGGATCTTGCCGCGGTCGGAGATGAACTTGCGCAGAAGTGCGACGTCCTTGTAGTCGATAACGGTGACGTCAGCAGCCTTGAGGGGGTTCTGCTTGGGTTTGGGCTTACGGATTTCAGCCTTAGCCATCGTGGTGCTCCTTAGAGTTGGGAGCCCGCGGCGGATAACCGCGGGATGGATTGATAAATTACTATTCGGAAAACGAAACCGGCTTAGAACGGAGGTTCGTCGTCGGCGCCGCTACCCCAGTCATAGTTACCACCAGACTGAGAACTCCACGGATCAGCAGCAGGAGCTGCGGGGGCCGCCGGAGCAGCCGGAGCGGAGTAGCCAGACTGGCCAGAGTAACCATTACCCTGAGCAGCAGCAAAATTGTTCTGCTGAGGAGCGGAGAAACCGCCCTGAGCAGCAGCGTTGTACCCAGCGCCACCGCCAAAGCCACCCTGCGCACCGCCACCGAAGTTATTACCTCCGGCAGAACGCTGCGCGCGAGTCACCTGAGCAGTAGCAAAACGCAGAGTCGGGCCGATCTCCTCGACCTCAAGCTCAAACGAAGTACGACGCTCGCCTTCCTTGGTCTCGTACGAGCGAGACTTCAGACGGCCCTGCGCGATAACCTGAGTACCCTTCTTCAGAGTCTCTGCAACATTCTCAGCGTAACCACGCCACACCGACGCACGCAGGAACAGGGTCTCCCCATCCTCCCACTGGTTCGTCTGGCGGTTAAAAGTACGCGGAGTCGATGCGATCGTGAAATTAGCAACCGCCGCACCCGCAGGGGTGTAACGAAGCTCCGGATCGCCAGTCAGATTACCAATAACGGTAATAACGGTATCGCCTGCCATTTGATGCCTCCTCGATAAGAGTTACAAGTATGTTGAATCCAGTACAGCGCAACCCCCTGACATTTTTAGGGGGTCAGCCGACCGGAAAGACCAACTACTTGCTGGAGATCTTCTGATCCTCCGGGCGGATGATCTTGGTACGCATGACGGACTCGTTCAGGTTCAGAACACGATCGAGCTCAGCTGCGGTCTCGGGGGTAGAGGTGAAGTTCACCACTGCGTAGATACCCTCAGACTTCTTCTGGATCTCGTATGCCAGGCGACGACGGCCCCAGATGTCGACGTTGTCGACGGAACCACCCTCGTTGGTCACGATCTCGAGGAACTTGGACAGCGACGGCTCAACCGCACGGTCCTCAACCTCGGGGCTGAGGATAACCATCAGTTCATATGCACGCATGATTAAACCCCTCCTTTGGGCTAAACGGCTATGGGATTTCCATAGCAGGAGATTCATTGTGCCCTACACGTGAAACACACCGGGCGGGGAACACGCATAGATTTCTTAACAATACACGAGAAAAAGCAGATAGAACAGTACCGCACCGCGTGACCTCAACCATGCGATGCGGTACCGAAAACCGCAGAAGCTACGCCTCCCGACGCTGCTCCCACCACTGCACCAGACGAGCCTTCGCCTCCTCCTCAGGAAGCGAACCCTCATCCAGACGCAAATTCAACAAGAACTTATACGCCTCACCCACCACCGGGCCCGGCGCAATACCAAGAATCTGCATAATCTGACCGCCATCCAGATCCGGACGAATTGAATCCAGCTCCTCCTGAGCAGCCAACTCAGCAATACGACGCTCCAAATCGTCATACGCCTCAGCCAGCGAACGCGACAAGCGACGATTACGAGTCGTCACATCAGAACGCGACACACGATGCAGACGCTCCAACTGATCGCCCGCATCACGCACATAACGGCGCACCGCAGAATCAGTCCAACCCGACTCACGGTAACCATAGAACCGCATATGCAGCTCCACCAGACGAGCCACAGCCTTAATCGTGTCATTATCAAAACGCAGCGCACGCATACGCTTCTTCACCATCTTCGCGCCCACCACCTCATGGTGCAGGAACGAGACGGAGCCGTCCTTCTCAAACTTACGAGTCTTCGGCTTACCAATATCGTGCATCAACGCCGCAAAACGCAGAATAAAATCAGGAGCCGGGCACGGGCCGTCCTCGTCCGTCTCCTTCTCCATCGCCTGCTCCATCACCTTCAACGAATGCGCATACACATCCTTATGGTGATGCGCAGGATCCATCTCCATACGCAACGCAGGAAGCTCCGGCAACACATAATCCGCCAGACCCGTATCCACCAGCAGGTTCAAACCCACCCGCGGATAATCCGCCTCAATCAGCTTCACCAGCTCATCACGCACACGCTCAGCTGAAATAATCTCAATACGGCCAGCCATCTCACGCATCGCCTCGAAAACCTCCGGGGCAACCTCAAGATTAAAACGCGCAGCAAAACGAGCCGCACGCATCATACGCAGCGGGTCCTCAGAAAAAGACTCCTCCGGCGAGCGCGGAGTACGCAAAACACCCGCACGCAAATCCTCAACGCCACCAAACAGGTCAACCACCTCGCCGCTCGGCAAAGCCGCCGCCATCGCATTAATCGTGAAATCACGACGCACCAAATCGGCACTCAAATCCGTGCCGAACTCAACCGTCGGCTTACGCGAATCCGAAACATACACCTCAGCACGGTACGTGGTCACCTCATACACCACGCCATTCTTGCGCGCACTAATCGTGCCGTACTCCTTGCCGATATCCCACGTATGCTCACCCCACCCACGCAGAATCTGCTCGCTCTGCTCCGGAGTAGCATCCGTCGTCAAATCAAAATCGGTGAAGAGACCATCTTCAACCCGCAGATTATCGCGGACAATACCGCCCACCAAGTACAGCTCAAAACCCGCCGCACGGTACAGTTCTCCCAGCTCGGCGGCATCCGGGTACTTCGACACAACATCAATAATCAGCGACATAATCCTTTAATCGTGCCAGAAAAACCACCCACGCGCCCACCCCACACCCACAACACCCCACCAAAGACAGCTATCTCACCTCAAACCGAGACACCAAAACCTCAGCCTATCGGTTAAGGTAGAACCATGAGCATTCCCGTACCCCGCGCCCCCAAAACGCGCTTTACCGCGCCCGCGCGAGCGGTACCCGCCCCCGAAGAAGTCTCCGCAGGCGGGCTCATCATCGACTTCGACCGACCCGAACAGCTACCCGTAGCCATCATCGCCCGCATCAACCGCAACGGCCAACGCGAATGGTGCCTGCCCAAAGGCCACATCGAACACGGCGAAACCACCGTCGAAGCCGCACAACGCGAAATCAGCGAAGAAACCGGAATCACCGGCTACCCCGTAGCCTCCCTCGGCACCATCGCCTACTGGTTCACCTCCAACGGCACGCGCATCCACAAAACCGTGCACCACTACCTCTTCGCAGCAACCGGCGGCGAACTCAGCATCGACAACGACCCCGACCACGAAGCAATCGACGTCGCATGGGTCCCCCTCGAAGAGCTCCCCACCCGCCTCTCATTCGCCAACGAACAACACATAGCCCGCAGTGCGCGCGAATACATCACCACCCAGCTCTAAACACCCGCTGTAAGAGCCCCAAAAACTAAAAGAAGCAATCACCCGCCCACACAGGAGAGACATACGTGGCACGTAACGACGCCCGCTCAAGCGCAATCATGGCAGCAGGCACCCTCGTCTCGCGCATCCTCGGATTCGTCAAGACCATCCTGCTCACCGTAGCCATCGGCTCACTCTCAACCGTCGGCGACGTCTTCGAAACCGCCAACACCCTACCCAACCTCATCTACGTCCTCGTAGCAGGCGGCGTGTTCAACGCAGTCCTCGTACCGCAAATCATCAAGGCAGCCAAAGCACAAGACGGTGGCGCACGATACATCTCCAAACTCGTCACCCTCACCGTCACCGCAATCGGCCTCATCACCCTCATCACCGTCGCCTGCGCCTGGCCCATCATCAGCATCATGGGCTCAGGATGGAGCCCCGAACAACGGCAGCTCGGCTTCATCTTCTCCCTCTGGTGCCTACCCCAAATCTTCTTCTACGGCCTCTACACCGTCATCGGACAGGTCCTCAACGCCAAAGACGCATTCGGCGCCTACATGTGGTCGCCCGTACTCAACAACGTCATCACCATCCTGTCGCTGATCCTGTTCATCTTCCTCTTCGGCGCGCAAACCCCCAACCCCAACCCGATTCACACCGTAGACAACTGGACCAACGCACAGACCCTCGTGCTCGCCGGCTCCTCCACCTTCGGCGTCATGATGCAGGCACTCGTCCTGTTCATCCCCCTACGCAAGCTCGGCCTGCGCCTCAAGCCCGACTTCGCCTGGCGAGGCATCGGCCTGCGCGCAGCATCCAAGCTCGCCGCCTGGACCCTCGCATCCGGCATCATCTCCAACCTCGCGTTCCTCTACATGACCAAGGTCGCCGCAGGTATTGTCGGTCAGCGCGAACACTACGCCGCCCTCGGCATCCAAATCCCCGGCTTGCAGGCACTCAACTACGCCTCCATGCTGTACATGCTCCCGCACGGCGTCATCGGCATCTCCATCGCCACCGTGCTCTTCAACCGCATGAGTGCCTCCGCCATCGCCGACGACAGCGACAGCGTCATCTACGCGCTCTCCCACGGCCTGCGCAACGCAGCCGTAGCCACCGTCTTCTGCATGGTCGCACTCATGGTCCTGGCAGGGCCCGTCGCAGTACTCTTCAGCGGCGGCGACCCCATCGCAGCAACCATCATCGCCAAGCTCATCGTCATCACCGCGCTCGGCACCCCCACCCTCACCATCAACTACCTCTACAGCCGTGTGCTCTACGCCCGCGAAGACGCACGCACCCCCTTCCGCATCCAGGTGTACTCCGCCATCATCATGGTCATCATGAGCTTCGCAGCATCCCTGCTCGACGCACAGTACACCGTGTACATGCTCGCCTTCATCTACCCAGTGCACAACATCCTGATCATGTTCATCAGCCACAACATGGTCCGCCGCCGCCTCGGCTACTACGGCCAGCGCGGCATCGTCAGCACCTACGCCCGCACCACCCTCGCATCCCTCTTCGCCGGCGGCATCGCGGCCATTGCACTCTGGCTGCTCGGCGGCTACCAGCTCGACGGATTCGCCTGGGCATCCAAGCTCACCGCAATCATCACTCTCGCCGTATGTGGCACCGTCATGGGCCTGGCATACCTCGCCGGTATACAAATCTTCCGCGTCAAGGAAGCCAACGCACTACTGGCACCCCTCACCTCTAAACTTGAGCGTTTTGCCCGCCGCTAAAGCAGTACACAACGCCCAACCCGGGTAGCTGTCCGTGCACCCACCGCACCCCACACCGAGGCCCGCAGAAGACACAGGCAACCACCCGGACGCCACAAACTATCACTCAGCCCCAGCATCCTTCAATGCCGGGTAGAATCTAATAGTCAGGGCCCGCCACACGGCAGGCACTATGAAACCACCTCGGGAGAACACGTTGTCGCAACAGATTCCGGTCGGATCGGTCCTCGGAGGCCGCTACGAGATCACCGCACACATCATCATTACGGTAGAATCCGACATGGTGCTTGAAGGCACCGACCAGATTCTCAACCGTAAGGTCTCGGTCGTCGTCGCATCGCCCAGCCGCAGCGCACTGCTGGAAGCAAACTCCCGCGCGCTCGCAACCAACGCACGCGGCAACATCCAAATCCTTGACCTGGGCATCACCCCCGAAGGTAGCCGCTACCTCGTCACCTCCCACACCCGCCCCGACACCCTGCTGGACACCCTGCTGGTCGAAAACCACGCACTCTCCAACGCAGAGGACGCGCTGGGCACCGAAATCTTCGGCGACTCCGAAAGCAGCAGCTCCCCCAACACCTACGAGAAGGTCTCCTCCTCCGCTAATCAGGAGAGCATCACCGCCGCCAAGAACTGGAACTCATCCGACGGCGCGGCAGTGACCGCCTACTCCGAACCCACCAGTATCTACGAAGATGACGAAGACGAAGAAGACGGCAGCCGCGGCACCTGGGCAGTCGCCCTGGCAGCAGTCCTACTGCTTGTCATCGTCGCAGGCGGTATCCTCACCTCCCTGGGCGCAATCGGCTCCAACCAGGCAGCCGCACCGCACACCCCCAAGTCTTCCGCCTCGGCACCCGAATCGGCTGCGGCAAGCGCCAGCGCATCGGCATCCCCGACCACTAAGGCATCGAACGCACCGGCTAAAATCGCGTCCGTGGCTCGCTTCGCGCCCTCGAACCCCATGTTCATGAACGACATGGACACCCTCATCCCCAACCTGACCGACGGTAACGCCAACACCGCATGGATCAGCTACGGCTTCGGCACCGCCAACTACGCCGGCACCATCAAGGAATTCGGCCTGGCACTGAAGCTGCAGCCCCCCACCGTTGTCTCCAAGCTGACCATCCAGCAGAACACCGGCGTCGGTGGTTCCTTCACCGTCTATACCAATAGCTCCGCATCCCTGAACGGTGCGGTTGAGATTGGCAAGGGCACCTTCGAAGGCAAGGATGCAGTCGTCACCCTGGACACCTCCAAGCAGAGCGCAGAAAAGGGCGCCTACGTGATCATCGTGGTCAACGAGCTACCCCGCCTCTCCCTGCCGATTGGAGCTTGGAATTACGGTCTGCGCATCAACGAAATCAAGGTGGACTAATCAACCCATAACGTGACACCGACAGGGCGCTCGCACCCCAGACACAAGGGTGGGGCTTCTGAACTCAACAGTTCGGAAGCCCCACCCTTTTTGATGTCCATTTATGACTCTTTATGGCAGGGTCGCTACTCAAAGATTCACAGTGCGCGGAGTATCTGGATAAGGGTCCCCCAAAAATGGAATAATCGAGGATAAAGCCCTGTTATAGGGGCAGAACGAAAGACCTACAACGGAAAGACATATCCGATGACTGAGAATCTGGGAGGCCTCTTCGGAGGCTCCGCCCTGGGCAATCTGAACCTCGCATCCGCACCCGCCACCAAAGCTGCACCGGCTGCCGAGGTTGAAGCCGATGCAACCGTCCACAACGTCATTATTGTGGGCTCCGGCCCCGCCGGCTACACCGCCGCAATCTACGCGGCACGCGCCGAACTGAAGCCCGTCCTCTTCGCCAGCTCCCTGGCACCCGGCGGCTCCCTCATGAACACCACCGAGGTGGAGAACTTCCCCGGATTCATTCAGGGCATCCAGGGCCCCGAGCTGATGGAGAACATCGGTCAGCAGGCTGAGCGTTTCGGCACTGACATCCGCTACCAGGACGTAGAGAAGGTTGAACTCACCGGCGACGTGAAGAAGGTCTACACCGCTGACGGCGCCGTTCACCTGGCGAAGACCGTCATCATGACCACCGGTTCTCAGGTCCGTAAGCTCAACATCGAGGGTGAAGATCGACTCTCCGGTTACGGCGTCTCCTGGTGCGCAACCTGCGATGGTTTCTTCTTCAAGGACAAGGAAATCGCAGTGGTCGGCGGCGGCGACTCCGCGCTGGAGGAGGCACTGTTCCTGACGACCTTCGCGTCCAAGGTGTACCTGGTGCACCGCCGCGATTCTTTCCGCGCTTCGGAAATCATGCAGACCCGCGCGTTCAACAACCCGAAGATTGAGGTCGTCTGGGATTCGGCTGTTACCGCCGTTCACGGCGAGAGCAACCTCGAGTCGATCACCCTGACCAACACCAAGGACGGTTCTGAGCGTCAGCTGGCTGTTCAGGGCTTGTTCATCGCTATTGGCTCCGATCCTCGAGTGGAACTGGTGCGTGATCAGCTGGAGATCACCGAGAACCACACCATCGCGGTTCAGGGCCGTTCTTCGAAGACTTCCGTTCCCGGCGTTTTTGCTGCCGGTGACGTGATTGACCCGACCTACCGCCAGGCAATTATTGCTGCAGGTTCCGGTGCTGTTGCCGCTCTGGACGCGCAGCACTACCTCGAAAACCTCTAAACTATTCGTATTACTCGCAGGGGAATCCGCCCCGTGTCAGAAAGGAGCACTCCGTGAGCAGTGCACAGCAGGCAACTGATGCCACTTTTGACGAACTGGTTCTGAAGAACGACAAGCCCGTTATCGTGGACTTCTGGGCTGAATGGTGCGGCCCCTGCCGCATGGTTGGCCCCGTGATTGACGAGATCGCTGGCGAGTACGCCGGTCAGGTCGACGTGGTCAAGGTGGATGTTGAAGCAAATGGCGATACCGCCATGAAGTACGGCATTACCTCCATTCCCGCCATCTACCTTTTCAAGGGTGGCGAGGTCGTCAAGAAGACCGTAGGCGCTAAGACGAAGTCCGCCCTGCTGGCAGAGTTCTCCGAGCACCTGGGCTAAACTTTCGAGAGGCTAGAGAAAAACCCTCGGTGATGTTTCACGTGAAACATCACCGAGGGTTTTTCTATATATACAGCTGATTTCAGTTGCTAAATATTGTTTTATGCGAAAATTTAGCCCAAGAAATCAGAATCCAAAACGCGGATAATGCGGTTCAGATCCTCAACATTCGCAAATTCGATGGTCATCTTACCCTTGCGAGCACCCAGCGAAATCTTCACCGAAGTATCGAGCTTGTCAGCAAAAGCCTCCGCAATATAGTCCAGGCGCTCACGGTGCTTCTGAGGCTGAGGAGCCTTACGCTCCTTCACCTCGGCAGCGCCGGATGCGTGGTTCACCAGCTCCTCAGTTGCGCGAACCGACAGCCCCTCATTCACAATCTTCTGCGCGAGAGTCTCAATCTGAGCTTGGTCCGTCAGAGCCAGCAGGGCACGCGCGTGACCCGCGGAGAGAATACCCGCCGCAACGCGACGCTGCACCAGAGCCGGCAGCTTCAGCAGACGAATCGTGTTCGAAATCTGGGGGCGAGAACGACCAATGCGCTTAGCCAACTGCTCCTGAGTAGTGTCAAACTCCTCCATGAGCTGCTGGTATGCCGCCGCCTCTTCAATGGGGTTCAGCTGACTGCGGTGCAGGTTCTCCAGCAGGGCGTCACGGAGCAGGTCACCGTCTTCAGTCTCACGAACAATCGCCGGGATGGTGCTCAGGCCAGCCGCCTGGGTTGCACGCCAGCGGCGCTCACCCATGACCAGCTCATACTTTTCGGCACCGTTTTCGCGCGAGGGACGCACGACGATCGGCTGCAGAACACCAATCTCACGTACCGAGTGGATGAGCTCTTCCATGTCCTGCTCATCAAAGTCGGTTCGGGGCTGCTTGCGGTTCGGGTGGATATCATGAACGTTCAACTCAGCAAACTGGGCACCGGGAACCGGAACCAAACCGCTCTGCTCCTCAGAAGCGGACTGCGGAGTGGAGACGTCTTCACCAAAGAAGAAGTCCACCGGGCGGCGAGTCAGGGTGGTGTTGCGCAGTGCCGCACCCATATCCACGCGAGACTTCTTCTTCGATGTTTCACGTGAAACATCCTGCGAGGAGGCGGGAGCTTCAACCTTCCCCTCTGCCTTTTCAGCTTCAGCAGGCTTTTCCTGAGCGGGTGCAGCTTCAGCAGGCTTAGCATCTACAGACTCAGCTTTAGCGCTCTTACGCTGCTTCTCCGGCTTAGCCTCGTGAGCCATTTCGAAGAGACCGTCAGTCATCGGCTCTTCAATCGGAGTAGACACCTTCTTGGGTGCAGTCTTTACTGCAGTAGTCTTTTCGGATGCCTTCGCCTCAGCATTACCAGAATTCTTCGTACTCTGAGGGATCAGTGCCCCCAGGCCACGACCCAAGCCGCGTCGCTTTTCAGCCATCGTTACTCCTTAGGGCCCCCGGACGAGCCCGCTCATTTTTTCTTCTTCATCTAGTGTAAACGAAATAAGCACTCGAAAGCAGGAGTAAAAAATGCACGGCGCATAATCCAAATTATTCCCAATAATTAATTCTCTAAGGCTGTTTTCTCGTGTTTCGCTCAGAAGATACCGCACACAATGAGCCCTTTTGAATCATCAATAGACAATCCAAAAGGGCTCATTTCAAAAGATTTAGATTATGCGGATCGGCGCGAGAGCTCCTGTGCCGCCTCGCGGTAGGCGCGAGCGCCAGTCGACGAAGAATCGTAGGTGATGACGGTCTGCTGATAGCTGGGAGCTTCAGAGATGCGAACCGAGCGAGGAATCTTGACCCCCAGAGTCTCCTCCGGGAAGTGCTCGCGCACCTCCTCTGCCACCTGGAATGCCAGGTTGGTACGAGCATCGTACATGGTCAGCAGGATTGTACTGATGCGCAGCTTGGAGTTCAGGTGCTTCTGAATCATCTGGATATTCTTCAGTAGCTGACTCAGGCCTTCCAGAGCGTAGTACTCGCACTGGATCGGAATCAAAATCTCTTCTGCCGCAACGAAGGCGTTGACGGTCAGCAGGCCGAGGCTCGGCGGGCAGTCGATGAAAACATAGTCCAGGCGCTCCATGCCCTGCTTCTCGCGCCACTCAGTGTAGTCCATCAGGGCGTTCTTGAGGCGAGTCTCGCGTGCCACCAGGGAGACTAGTTCAATCTCCGCACCCGCAAGGTCGATATTGGCGGGGGCACAGAACAGGCCGGGCATATCGGGGCATTCCTGAATAATTTCAGAAAGCGGCTTATCCTCAATCAGAACGTTGTAGACACTGGGAACGTCCACGCCGTGTTCAATGCCCAGTGCGGTCGAGGCGTTACCCTGCGGGTCGTTGTCGATCACCAGGACGTTCAGTCCAGCCTCCGCGAGCGCGGCTGCGAGGTTCACGGCGGTGCTGGTTTTACCCACGCCGCCCTTCTGGTTCGACACGGTGAAGACACGCGTATGCACAGGCTTGGGGAGCAAATCTGCAACAGATTTCTGAGCTTGAGGAGTCATCGGGTGCCTTCCATATTCCGGGTGGTGTGTCTACGGTGATGCTTCGTCTGATGCCTCGCGTGTGGCAATACTCTGCGGTATTTGTGCGCGAGGAGGATTCAACCTCCGCTCCCCCACCATTCATTCATCTCAGCATGTTTCACGTGAAACATACTGAGATGAGGTGATGAAGTCTGCAATGTTTCACGTGAAACATTTGTGCTGCCCGAATGGTTTTTGAAGGACTCGAGGTCCCTTAGTGAACCATCAGACTTTGATGTAGAAGAGTCTAAGGTTTCAATCCTTCCTTAAGGGTACCCGGCATCAGGTCAATACTCCACGCGAGAGGTCATTCTATGTACTCTGCGGATGCAATTGCCGCGCGCCCGGCAAGCCAGCGCACAAAAAATGGGCGGCACCGCGTAAGCCAGCCTATTCACTAGCTCGTTGCGGTACCGCCCATTTGAGACGAAACCTTTAGAGGCGAACTCGAACCACCGTCGTCGGCTCTTTCAGCAGGTCACTGCCGGCGGTGAGAATCTCAGTCTCACGCGCACCGTAGCGGTTCAGCTTCTTCTTCGCCTTGGTAATCTCCTCTGCGGCACTACGACCCTTCAGGGCCAGCAGCTCACCGGTGCCGCGCAGAATCGGCAGAGTAATGTCCAGCAGGCCCACCAGAGCCGACACAGCACGCGCAGTCACCACATCAGCCTCAACAGCACCCACAGCCTGCTCAGCACGCGAGCGCAGCACGGTCACGTTCCCCAGACCCAAATCCTCAACAACCTCATTCAGCCAAATCACGCGGCGCTCCAGAGGCTCAATCAGGGTCAGCTTCAAATCCGGGCGGGCAATCGCCAGGCACAGGCCGGGCAGGCCGGCACCAGAACCGACATCGGCAACCGACGCGTTCGGCGCAATGTATTCCTGTACCACGGCACAGTTCAGCACGTGGCGAGCCCACAGGCGCGGAACCTCACGCGGACCGATCAGGCCACGCTCAATACCGGTCGTCGCCAAGTGCTGCACGTAGCGCTCTGCCAAAGGCAGACGCTCACCAAACACAGCCTCCGCTGCGGCACGCTCGCTCTCGTTGAGAGCAACCATCGAAGTCTCCATACTAGGCTCCTACCTCGGGAAGAGAGATCACCACGTGACGGCGAGGGCCCTCACCCTCAGACTCGCTGTACAAGCCAGCAGTAGCCACCACATCGTGCACGACCTTACGCTCGTACGGGCTCAGCGGCTTCATGTGCTCATCGCGACCGGTAGTGCGCACCTTCTCAATCGCGTCAGCAGCGATCTTCTCCAGCTGCTCACGACGCTCAGCACGGTAGCCAGCGATGTCCAGAATCAGGCGGGAACGAGTGCCGTTACCAGCCAGGACGGAGAGGCGCACCAGCTCCTGCAGAGCCTCCAGAACCTCACCGTGGCGGCCAACCAGGTGGCGCAGTTCCTCATTGTCATCATCGTCATTGACGACCGACAGGTAGATGCGGTTATTGCGCACCTCAATATCAATGTCGCCGTCCATATCGACAATATCGAGGAGTTCTTCGAGGTAGTCAGCGGCGATATCGCCTTCCTCGTCGATGTCCTCAAAATCGTCTTCTTCGCCCTCAAGGGGCTCCTCTACTAGCTGCTCCTCAACGAGCTGCTCGTCCTCATATTCCATAGCTTCAGTCACAATATTCCTCGGGGTGTTCGGAGGGGTGTCCTAGGGGTAAAAAGTATCTCATACACGGCGCCGGGCCCGCGCCACACGTGGCGAGAACCCGGCCCGAATCACGGAAGAAAACTACTTCTTTCCGTTCTGCTTATTGCGTTGCTGCTTCTGGCGCTTCTTACCGACCGGCTGCTGACGCTGACCAGCTGCGGCACGCTCACGAGCCTCCCGCAGATCCTTCTCGTGCTGCTCACGGGTCTTACCAATCGGAGGCAGGCCCTTCGCAGCACGGCGAGCGTTCAGCTCACGCTCCGCCTGAGAACCGGGGGTCGGGTTATTGCGGATAACCCACCACTGCTGGCCCAGCGACCAGAGGTTCGACACGGTCCAGTAGTACATAACACCCAGCGGGAAGTTAATACCGGAAACAGCGAAGATGATCGGGAAGATGTACATGATCATCTGCTGCTGACGGAACATCGGAGAGTTCAGAGCCGCCTCCGACATGTTCTTCACGCTCAGCTGCTTCTGAATGTAGAACTGGGTCGCACTCATCAGAACAATCATGATGACCGCCTGGACAACGGTCGCGGTGGTGTCACCAGCGCCCGGGTGCACCATGGTCGCAAACAGCTGCGCACCAAAAATCTGCGAGTCGTTGAACTGGTGCACCAGATCAGCCGGCAGCATGAGCACGCTCTCGTTACTCTGCGCCGCGGTGGGAACGCCCATCAGCACCTGGTACAGACCGAAGAAGATCGGCATCTGCGCCAGAATCGGCAGGCAGGAGGCGAAGGGGTTCGTACCGTGCTTACGGTACATTTCCATCTGCTCCTGAGCCATAGCCTGGCGGGAGAGCTGGTCCTTCTTACCCTTGTACTTCTCCTGCAGCTTCGCCATATCGCCCTGCATCGCGGTCATACCGCGCATCGCCTTAATCTGCTTGACGAACAGCGGAATGGTCAGGGTACGCATCACCAGGGTCAGGAAGATAATGCACAGAACCCAAGTCAGGCCGGAAGCCGGGTCCATACCCAGCGAGGTGAAAAGAGTGTGGAACAGCCACAGGACCACGGAGACGATCCATTTAAACGGCCAAAGAATCAAATCAAAAATATTCACGCGGGAATACTCCTTAAGGACTCGGCTAAGTCATTGTGTGGGAGGCGCCGCCTACTCAGGGCGGGCGTCACCACCGGTGTGAGGGGTGTAAAGATGGGGGTGGTTGAGCAGAATAATTTTCGGTTCTGCTCCGGGAGCGAAAGTACGCTTCCCCTCCGGAACTGGGTCGATACCTCCGGTCGCCCAGGGAACACACCGCAGAATACGGCGCACCGTCAGGGAAAGCCCGCCCATCGCACCGTGGGTGGTCAGCGCCTCCAGAGCGTAGGCTGAGCAGGTTGGGTAGTAGCGGCACACGTCCCCGTAGAGGGGGGAGACGACCTTGCGGTAGGCCTTCATGCACGCAATCAGCAGGTTCTGCGGTAGAACGTAGAGAGCCTGCAGGAAAGTTTCAGGCCTCACGAATTCGTTAGGTGCTAGTGCCAACAGCTCGTCGGGGCCCAGAGTTTCGGCAGATGCGCTATAGGTGCCGCTGTGATGCGCGTGGAAGCGTTCTTCACAGCGGTCACGCTGGGAACGGCTCACGGCTTCTCCTTGCTCTGAGGCAGGTCGAGCTTAGCGAACGCAGCCTCGAGTGCCGATTCGTAATCGCGGCGCAACTGATCCCAGCTGGCGCTCGCGGAGGCAGGAAGTGCTCGCACAGCAATGGCGTAGCCTTCCGGATGCGCAGCGCAGGTGAGCGCGGCAAGCTCACGCAACCGGCGCTTCACCAGGTTGCGTGTGACTGCGTTGCCCACCGCCTTCGACACAATGAAACCTACCTGGGTTGTTTTTCCAGGATTTTTCGCCGTAGATACAACGATGTTCCGACGTCCTGTACGGATGCCGGAACGGAAGGCGTGGGAGAATTCTGCGCTGGTGCGCATACGGTGCCGTTGAGGCAGCACGTGTTCCCCTTTACGTAGTGTGGGAGATTCGGCTCGTGTGGTGAGCTGACCTCCGCGTGTATTTCACGCTTAATGATAGTTCGCCCGCCGATGCGTGTGCATCGGCGGGGGG
>NZ_KZ627139.1:412-110140 GCF_001811075.1 Rothia sp. HMSC069C03 | reverse complement strand
CCCCGCCGATGCGTGTGCATCGGCGGGCGAACTATATGCCGTGATTAGGCCGAGAGCTTTGCGCGGCCCTTACCGCGGCGGCTCGACAGAATCGCGCGGCCTGCACGGGTACGCATACGCAGACGGAAGCCGTGCTTCTTAGCGCGACGGCGGTTGTTCGGCTGGAAAGTACGCTTGCTCATACTTTGTCTCCTTGATTTTTGCGGTTCGTGCCCTCAGGGGTATCGGAACCGTACGCTTCTTGGTGCACGGAGGTACCGCAACTATTCGCAGTAGGCGGTGCACACACAACAGCACAACTTTAGAAGAGTGGAGGGCGTAAATCAAGTTCTTGACGCTTTTTTCCGCGTGATTCCGGGCTCGTTTGTGGTGTGGAGGCGGTGATTGAGGCGGGTATACAGGCTGTGGAGACACTACATACTCTTGGAGTGTAAGCCTGGGGGTATTTGTGGCGGTATGGTATCCACCACGGTGTATATCCCACCCACACCTCCTACTATCGGCGAGTTATCCACATCCTTGAGCTCTTGGAGTTTTCCGCTAAATATCAAGGAAGAAACCCTGTTGTGCACTTAAATCCACCGCTTATCCACCCCTGTAATTACAAGTTTTCCACCGTGTGGAAAACTCTTGTGGATAACTTTCTCTCCCTGTGTATTAAGCGGGTAGAATCTTAATGACCTCGCGGTGGTTTCCGGCATAATTTCTTTACTGTGCCACCGCTTCACATCGAGTGAAAGTAAAGAATTCCATGACCGACTCCCTTCAGGCGCGCTGGGCGCATCTGCTCTCCATTCTTGCCGCCGATCCGGCAGTGACGGCACGTCAGCGCGGTTTCGTGAATCTTGCGCAGCCTCAGGGGCTAATGGGTTCTTCTCGCCTCATCATTGAGGTGCCGAATAAGCTCACCCGCGCAGTCTTCGAGGAGCAGATTAGTGCTTCGTTCCGTGCGGCCCTGCATGAGGCTTTTGGTCCGTCGACCACCGCGCTTTTCGATGTGAATGAGTCGATGGTTCCGGTTGAACCTGCAAGTCAGGACGTTTTCCATGGTGAGCGCGAGGTGCCTGTTGAGCATCAGTCCATCCCTTCGGTAGCGACGGCTTCTGCACATCCTGAGGTGCCCGCAGGCTCGCGCGCCTTTGAGTACTACACAGAGCCGCATCCGGGCCCTGACCACTATGAGGTGCCCGCCGATGAGCAGGTCACCCGCCCCTCCCTGCAGGCTTTGGAGGCGGAGCGTGCCGGATTTCCCTCCGCACAGCAGCCCGCGCCGGCGCCTCGCGAGTACCCGGCACCCACTTTCGTTCCGGACGCCCCGGCGGTGCCAGAGGCCCAGCAGGTGCATCCGCATGAAGACCCAGAAAACGTGCCGACTTGGGATAGCTCTGCCCGACTGAACCCGAACTACACCTTCGACACCTTCGTGATCGGTCAGTCCAACCGCTTTGCGCACGCGAGCGCTTTCGCGGTGGCGGAGCAGCCCGGCATTGTCTATAACCCGCTGTTCATCTACGGCGGTTCGGGTCTGGGTAAGACCCACCTGCTGCACGCGATTGGCCACTACACCAAGTATCTGTACCCGAATTTGCGGGTGCGCTACGTGAATTCTGAGGAGTTCACGAATGACTTCATTAACTCGATTCGTGATGATGAGGGTTCGTCGTTCAAGCAGATTTACCGCAATGTTGATGTTCTGCTGATTGACGATATCCAGTTTTTGGCGGGTAAAGAGGCGACGATGGAGGAGTTCTTCCATACGTTTAACGCCCTGTACAACCACCAGAAGCAGATCGTGATTACCTCTGATTTGCCGCCGAAGCAGCTGACCGGTTTCGCTGAGCGTATGCGTTCACGTTTCGGTTCGGGCCTGAATGTGGATGTGCAGCCTCCGGAGCTGGAGACTCGTATCGCGATTCTGCGGAAGAAAGCTCAGAACGAGATTTTGCCGGTGCGAGATGACGTCATGGAGTACATTGCTTCCCATGTCACGGCCAATATTCGCGAGTTGGAGGGCGCTCTGATTCGTGCGAGCGCTGCCGCCTCGATGAAGAAGCCGCCGGAGCCCATTACCCTAGCTGAGGCTGAGACTTATCTGAAGGATTTGCTCTCTGACACCGGTGGTGCGGAGATTACGTCGGCGCTGGTTTTGGCGACGGTGGCGAAGTATTTTGATGTGTCCATTGAGGATATGCAATCGAAGTCTCGCACCCGTACGCTCACGAATGCGCGTCAGGTGGCGATGTATCTTCTGCGTGAGCTGACCGAGATGTCTCTGCCGCGTATTGGCAACGATTTGGGTGGCCGCGACCATACGACGGTGATGCACGCGGTGCGTAAGGTGAGCGCGCAGATGGCTGAGCGTCAGACGATTTTTAATCAGGTGACTGAGTTGACGAATTTGATCCGCCAGGAGCAGCGCGCCGCCGGCTAGATGTGTTTTTGTCCCTGTCCCGTAGCTTATTTTGCGCCTCGACTAGGTGTTTTATAGGCTTCGGGGCGGGGCTTCACGATGATTTCGAGGATTTTAGTGACTCGAAAAACTGGATTTTTCGGGGTGTGGATAAGCTGTGCTTTAACTCATGCATTCGTGTGGACGTTAAGTGCATGAATATTCAAAAGGTGTGGAATCGAGGGAATGTATAAATATCCATACACAATGCATCCTCAGCACCAAGTGGGTTCTTCCACATAATGTCCACAGGCTACTTCCGCGTCGTTGCAGGCAAGGAAGGGGTTTTCCACCGTTTCCACAAGCGTTAACAATACTACTGTACTTAAAGAAAAAATCCTCCCCATAACAAGTAGTTCTTCCCGACCGACCTGGCTGGTTCAGGTTTTTCTATGCGTCCCTACTGAAATCGTAGATTTTCACTGATTTGGGTCGATGGCTGCACGCTATCTCTTGGGTTGGGTTTGCGCAAGAAACCAACACTGGGCCATCACTCAGTTCGAACCTGTTTTCGAGTGTGTTTGCCGCCTCTTCCACATATCTTTGTAATTACAAAAATACGGTAACCCTCCATACCTCATCTCACCCGATTTTTCGCTGTAGGGTTGACCTTCGAGTCTCTGTGTAATTACAAAATCCGGTAGGATGGATAGACGCGCGCGCGGAAGATTCACTGCGCATCAGAGCACGCGGTATTTCCGGCTCTATCGTCCAAAGCTTTACGTGCGCCCAAAAACTACTATCTAATTCCGTGAAAGGCGCCTTCTCGATGAAATTCACCGTTGAACGCGATGTCCTTGCCGAAGCAGTCGGCTGGACGGCACGCTCACTTCCGCTGCGTCCCACCTCCCCCGTACTCAACGGTCTGCTGATTACCGCCTCCGCAGGTGAGGTCAGCATCGCAAGCTTCGATCACGAGACCAGCGCCCGTCAGGTCATTGCAGCCGATGTTGAGGCAGAAGGCGTTTGCCTGGTTCCCGGCAAGATTCTGGCAGAAATTTGCCGCTCTTTGCCGAACGCACCCGTCGAGTTCACTGCAGATGAGTCCGTGATTCGTATTCGCTGCCGTTCCGCTAACTTCCAGCTGGCTGGCATGCCGGTCGTGGACTACCCCGAGCTTCCCGAGCTTCCCAAAATTTCCGGTACCGTGGACGGCGCCGAATTTGCTGAAGCAGTCAAGCAGGTTCAGATTGCGGTGTCCAAGGATGAGACCCTGCCGCTTCTGACCGGTATCCGCGTAGAAATCAATGGCGACACCATGACCCTGCTCGCCACCGACCGCTACCGCCTGGCAATGCGCGAAATCAAGTGGAACCCAGCCAACCCCGATGTTCAGGCGGCTGTATTGCTGAAGGCTAAGACCGTCTCCGAGGTCGGTAGTACCCTCTCTGGATCCGGTGAACTGTCTATTGCTCTGCCCGCAGCGGGTGAGCTGATCGGCTTCGCAGCGGGTACCCGCCGCACCACCAGCGTTTTGATGGACGGAGATTACCCCAACATCCGTGCACTGTTCCCCGAGCAGACCCCGATTCACGCGGTGGTTCGCACCTCCGACCTGGCTGAGGCTGCTCGCCGTATCTCCCTCGTGGCGGAGCGCAACACTCCCCTGCGTCTGAAGTTCACTCAGGGTTCGGTTGCTATTGATGCCGGCCGCGGTGACGAGGCTCAGGCTTCCGAGACTCTACAGGCGCACCTGTCCGGTGATGACATCACCGTTGCGTACAACCCCGCCTACCTCTCGGATGGTTTGAAGGTTTTCGGTACTGAGTTCGTTCGTTTCTCCTTCACCGATGCGCCGAAGCCCGCCGTGATTTCCGGTCAGGACGAGCCTCTGGCTGAGGATGACCGCAACTACCGTTACCTGCTGATGCCGGTTCGCCTGCCGTCGAACTAGTTTCAGTGTTTGCCGCCCCGCGCGCCTCCCAAGGTTCTGCCCAAGGAAGCCCGCGGGGCTGTGCTTTCTGCCCTCCCGTACCCATCCCCAACCGAACCGCACGAAAGGAGCTGCTCAGGTGTATATTGACCATATTTCGTTGTTGGATTACCGTACCTACGCTCTGCTGAGCCTGCCTCTTTCGGCAGGAGTTACGGTGTTTCTGGGCTCTAATGGTGTGGGGAAAACCAATATTGTTGAGGCGATTGACTATGCGGCGTCGCTGTCTTCGCACCGCGTGAGCCATGACGGGCCGCTGGTGCGAGCGGGTGCTTCACGCGCCTATATTCGCACCCGTACGGTGCGCGGTTCGCAACAGACGGTGACCGAGTTTGAGATTGCTCCGGGGCAGAGTAACCGGGTGCGCATTAATCGTGCCGCGCCGGTGCGTGCCAAAGAGGCGCTGGGTATTGCCCGTACGGTGCTGTTCTCCCCGGAGGACCTTCAATTGGTGAAGGGAGACCCGGCGGGTCGTCGTCGTTTTGTGGACGATTTGGCAAGCTCTTTGCGTCCGGTGGTTTCCGGGTACCGTAGCGAGTATGAGCGGATTTTGCGGCAGCGTAATTCGCTGCTGAAATCCATGCAGCGTAAGGCGCGGGACGAGAACGCTTTGAGCACGCTCTCGGTATGGGATGAGCAGCTGTCGACTCTGGGTGCTCAGCTGCTTTCTGCGCGTTTTCGTCTGTTGCAGCGTTTTTTGCCGCAGCTTCGCCGCGCCTACGCGGGGCTGACGGACGGCTCTAAAGAGGTCGGTTTCAACTATGAGTCGACTGTTTTTTCGAGCATGGGTGAGCGCTCGATCGAGCATGCGGCACTGATGCGCGTTGAGGACCTCAAGGAGGCTTTGATGCGCGGTTTTGCGGAGCGTCGGCGCGATGAGATTGAGCGTGGCGTGACCCTGGTGGGTCCGCACCGTGAGGATATTACCCTGCTGCTCGGTGGCATGCCGGTGAAGCATTTTGCCTCGCACGGCGAGAGCTGGTCTTTTGCTCTGGCGCTGAAGTTGGCGTCCTGGTTTGTGCATGTTGAGGATGACTCCTCGGTGGGTTCTTCGCCGATTCTGATTCTTGATGATGTGTTTGCGGAGCTTGATTCTGCGCGCCGCCACCGCCTGGGTGCGATGATTGCCGACGCGGAGCAGGTGTTGATTACCTGCGCGGTGCTCAGCGATATTCCGGAGGAGCTGGGTGACTACCGCTTGGTATCGGTGACGGCGGGGCACGCCGAGTATGTGCAGCCTGCCACCGACTCTGTCACTGGCTCTGCGGGGCAGTCGAGCTCGACCGCTTCTGCGCTCGCGGAGGGTGACGGCGATGAGTAACCCCGTCCGCCCTCAAAACCATGTTTCACGTGAAACATTCGGTGAATTCGCGGAACTGCAGTTTACAGAGCCTCAAAACCCGCGCGAGGTTGATAGCGTGGGCGAGTTCTATCGCGACGAGGTGGACGCCCCCTCCGCCCTACTGACCCGTATGCGCGTGGCGGCTCAGGAACGTGGCGAAGCGCCTCTCAACGCCTTCTCTGCGAATAAAATCATGCGCGATTTCGGTGCAGTCATGTCCGGCACCGCCTCGAAGAAGAAATCACGGCGAGCGCAGGGCTGGGACCCTCGCGTGATGGGTGGTTATAGTGGCCCCGGAGAGAGCTCTCGCGACCCTAAACCCCTCGGTGGCATCGTTAGTGCCCTGATTCGCTCTCGCGGCTGGAAAGAGCCCGTGGCGGTCTCTAGCGTGCTGGCGCGTTGGGCTGAGCTTGTGGGCCCCGAAATCGCCGCGCATACCCGCCCGATCAGCTTCGAAAACTCCATCGTTGAAGTCCAGTGCGACTCTACCGCCTGGACCACGCAGCTGCGTCTGATGCATGGGCACCTTATCGAACTTTTCCGCAGGGAACTGGGCGAGGGTGTCGTAGCTCAGGTCCGCGTGTTGGGCCCGAATAACGGTCGCTGGAGTCAGCGAGGCTATCGGCGCGCCACCGGCATGCGCGGTGTGCGCGATACCTACGGGTAGGCGCATCGCGTCGCTGCGTCGCATTGCCACGGCGGGAAACTGAGACATTGGGGGCGTTGTATGAAACGTGCCCCTTTTCTGCACCTCATGATTTTCTGCACGCTATGAAAGCTTTAGAATCGCCGGCAACCTCCACGAAGTGGTGAACCGTACCCCCTATCTCAAAAGGGGGTTGAAACACTCTAAACCGCCTTTGCGGGCTTTTGAGCGGGTGGTGGCGCCCAAAAAAGCTCAATATGTGACGTATGTAGATGGTTTTATGCTCTCTTGCTCGGTAAAATAAAAGAGACAATGCGTAAAGTGTGCCCACCTATGGGCATCACCGGCAACGCGGGTTGTGCAGGCGCCATCTGGTGCCCTTCGTGAGGCGTTCTAGGCTCCCCTCTGAGCTGCCCGCAGTTCTTCTTCGCCGGTTGCATCATCTACTCAAGGAGTTCTGCCTCGTGGCATCTGAACAGAATGCATCTGAACAGCCGCATGAATACGGTGCATCCGATATTACCGTGCTGGAAGGTCTGGAAGCGGTTCGTAAGCGCCCCGGCATGTACATTGGCTCGACCACTGAGCGCGGTCTGCACCACCTGGTCTACGAGGTTGTAGATAACTCGGTCGATGAGGCGCTCGCCGGCTACGCCTCCGAAATTGACGTGACCATTCAGGCTGACGGCTCCGTCCGCGTGAAGGACGACGGCCGCGGTATCCCCGTGGATGAGCACCCCACCGAGCACAAGTCCACCGTTGAGGTTGTCATGACCGTGCTGCACGCTGGCGGTAAGTTCGGCGGCGGCGGCTACTCGGTCTCCGGTGGTCTGCACGGCGTGGGTATCTCCGTGGTGAACGCGCTGTCTACCCGCGTGATTACCGAGGTGCACCGCCAGGGCTACGCATGGCATATTTCCTTCTCGAACGGTGGCGTGCCGGACGGCCCTCTGCGTCGCGGCGAGCCCTCCGATAAGACCGGCACGATTCAGACGTTCTACCCGGACCCGGAGATTTTTGAGACCGTCGAGTTCGACTTTGAGACTCTGCGCGCTCGCTTCCAGCAGATGGCGTTCCTGAACAAGGGCCTGACCATCACCCTGACCGATGAGCGCGAGAAGTTCACCGGTGACGAGGTTGCTGAAGAGGAGAAGGAAAACACCCTCAACCGCGTACGTGCGAACGCTGACGGCTACACAACCGTCACCTACCGTTACGACAACGGCCTGTTCGACTACGTACACTTCCTCAACGCTGGCGCGAAGACCATCGTGAACGAGGAGATCGTCTCCTTTGAGTCCGAAGACACCGACCGCAACATGAGCCTGGAAGTGGCGATGCAGTGGACCGGCGCGTACAAGGAGTCCGTCTACTCGTACGCGAACACGATTAACACCCACGAGGGTGGTACCCACGAAGAGGGTTTCCGCGCCGCTCTGACCTCTCTGGTGAACCGTTACGCGCGTGAGAACAAGCTGCTGCGCGATAAGGACGATAACCTCACCGGTGAAGACGTGCGTGAGGGCCTGACCGCGGTCATCTCGATTAAGATTTCTGAGCCGCAGTTCGAGGGCCAGACCAAGACCAAGCTGGGTAACTCGGAGGCAAAGTCCTTCACCCAGCGTGAGGTGAACGATCACCTCAGCGACTGGTTTGGTCGTAACCCCGCGGTGGCAAAGGACATTGTTCGCCGTGCAATCACTGCCGCTCAGGCGCGTATTGCAGCTCGTAAGGCTCGCGAGACCACCCGCCGCAAGGGCCTGCTGGAGACCAGCTCCATGCCCGGTAAGCTCAAGGACTGCTCCTCGAAGGACCCGTCGATCTCTGAGATTTACCTGGTGGAGGGTGACTCTGCGGGTGGTTCGGCAGTGCAGGGCCGTGACCCGAACACTCAGGCTATTCTGCCGCTGCGCGGTAAAATCCTGAACGTTGAGCGTGCTCGCCTAGACCGTGCCCTGTCCAATGCTGAAATTCAGGCAATGATTACCGCCTTCGGTACCGGCATCGGCGACGACTTCGATATTGAGAAGGCACGCTACCACAAGATTGTTCTGATGGCGGATGCGGACGTCGACGGCCAGCACATTACGACTCTGCTGCTGACCCTGCTCTTCCGCTTTATGCGTCCGCTGATTGAGGCTGGTTACGTGTACCTGGCTCAGCCGCCGCTGTACCGCATCAAGTGGTCGAACGCTCCGCACGATTACGTGTACTCGGATGCTGAGCGTGATGAGGCTCTGGCTCGTGGCGCGGCGAAGAACCTGCGCCTGCCCAAGGATAACGGCATTCAGCGTTACAAGGGTCTGGGCGAGATGGACTACACCGAGCTGTGGGATACCACCATGGACCCGGCACGCCGTACCCTGCTTCAGGTGAAGATGGAGGATGCGGCTGCTGCTGACCAGATCTTCTCTGTTCTGATGGGTGAGGACGTTGAGGCTCGTCGTGAGTTTATCCAGCAGAACGCAAAAGACATTCGATTCCTCGATATCTAGCCCGAAACGGCATATGCCTCATAGGCAATATGCAGACTGGGGCATATGTTGATCGAGATATAAAGTAATGAGAAAGTTATGAGCGAAGAACACCAGAATGAGACTACCAAAGCTGAGGTTGTCAGCAATGGTGGCGCGGAAAGCGTAGACCACCACGGTCACATTGAACAGGTGGACCTGCAGACTGAGATGCAGCGTTCCTACCTGGACTACGCAATGGCGGTTATTATTGGCCGCGCCCTGCCGGATGTGCGTGACGGCCTCAAGCCCGTGCACCGCCGCGTGATCTACGCGATGTACGACGGCGGCTACCGCCCGGACCGATCCTTCAATAAGTGCGCCCGCGTGGTCGGCGACGTGATGGGTCAGTTCCACCCCCACGGCGATAGCGCTATCTACGACACTCTGGTGCGCCTGATTCAGAGCTGGATTATGCGTTACCCGCTGGCTCTGGGTCAGGGTAACTTCGGCTCCCCCGGTAACGACGGTGCTGCAGCGCCTCGATACACCGAGACCAAGATGGCTCCCATTGCCCTTGAGATGGTGCGTGACATCAACGAAGACACCGTTGATTTCCAGCCCAACTACGACGGCAAGTCCCTGGAGCCTACCGTTCTGCCCGCGCGCATCCCGAACCTGCTGGTCAACGGTTCTTCAGGTATTGCTGTGGGTATGGCGACCAATATCCCGCCGCATAACCTGCGTGAGGTTGCCGAGGGTGTGGAGTGGTTCCTGAAGAACCCGCACGCCACCAATGAGGAGCTGCTGAACGCGCTGATGGCGCGCATTAAGGGCCCTGACTTCCCCACCGGCGCACAGATTCTGGGCACCAAGGGCATTGAGGATGCGTACCGCACCGGTCGTGGCTCCATCACCATGCGCGCGGTGGTCAACGTGGAAGAAATCCACGGTCGTACCTGCCTGGTGGTCACTGAGCTGCCGTACCAGGCGAACCCGGATAACCTGGCGATTAAGATTGCTGAGCTCATCAAGGACGGTAAGGTTACCGGCATTGCGGATCTGCGCGATGAGACGTCGGGTCGTACCGGTCAGCGTCTGGTGATTGTGCTCAAGCGTGATGCTTCCCCGAAGGTTGTGCTGAACAACCTGTACAAGCACACCCAGCTGCAGGAGAACTTCTCGGCGAATATGCTCGCCATTGTGGATGGCGTGCCGCGTACCCTGTCCCTGGATGCGTTTGTGCGTCACTGGGTGGATCACCAGATGGACGTTATCGTTCGTCGTACCCGTTACCGTCTGCGTCAGGCGGAGGAAGAGGCGCACATCCTGCGTGGCCTGCTGAAGGCTCTGGACGCTCTGGATGAGGTTATTGCCCTGATTCGCCGCTCCCCCACCGCTGATGAGGCGCGTAGCGGCCTGATGGAGTTCCTGCAGATTGATGAGGCTCAGGCGCAGGCTATTCTGAACATGCAGCTGCGTCGTCTGGCTGCTTTGGAGCGTCAGAAGATTCAGGATCGCCACGATGAGCTGATGCGCATGATCGCTGAGTACAACGCGATTATTGCTTCGGAGACTCGCCAGCGCGAGATTATCTCTGAGGAGCTGGGCGAGATTGTGAACCGCTACGGCGATGAGCGTCGCACCCAGATTATGTACGGCTACAACGGCGATATGTCCATGGAAGACCTCATTCCCGAGGAAGAGGTCGTGGTTACGATTACTCGCGGCGGCTACATTAAGCGCACCCGCAGTGATCAGTACCGTAGCCAGCACCGCGGCGGTAAGGGCATTAAGGGTGCCTCCCTGCGCGGTGACGATGTGGTGGAGCACTTCTTTGTGACGACCACGCACAGCTGGATTCTTTTCTTCACGAATCTGGGTCGCGTGTACCGTGCGAAGGGTTACGAGCTGCAGGAAGCCGGTCGTGACGCGAAGGGTCAGCACATTGCGAACCTGCTGGAGTTCCAGGGCGGCGAGCATATTGCTCAGGTCATGGAGCTGAAGAGCTACGAGGATGCTGAGTACTTGGTCCTTGCTACTCGCGGTGGCATGGTGAAGAAGAGCCGCCTGAGCGATTACGATACGAACCGTACTGCCGGCCTGATTGCGATTAACCTGCGTGAGGGCGATGAGGTTGTTTCGGCGTTCACCGTGTCGGCTCAGGACGATATTCTGCTCGTGTCGCGTAACGGTATGTCGCTGCGCTTCCACGCTGATGATGCGTCGCTGCGCCCGATGGGTCGCTCCACTTCCGGTGTGACCGGTATGAAATTCCGTGAGGGCGACGAGCTGATTTCTGCGAATGTGGTCACTGAGGGCTCTTTCGTCTTCGTGGTCACTGAGGGTGGTTACGCGAAGCGTACGAGCGTGGATGAGTACCGCGTGCAGGGCCGTAACGGTTTTGGCATTAAGGTTGCTAAGCTAGTTGAGGATCGTGGCGCCCTGGTCGGTGGCCTCATTGTGGATGAAGAGGACGAGGTGCTGGTGGTTATGGCTAGCGGCAAGGTCGTTCGTTCGAATGTGAATGAGGTTCCCGCGAAGGGACGCGATACTATGGGTGTTATCTTTGCAAAGCCCGGTAAGGGCGATTCTATTATTGGTGTTGCGCGCAACCAGGATCGTCAGCTGGATGATAGCGACGATGAAACCACTGAGAACACCGAGGCTTCGGAGTCTTCTGAGGCGCCCGGTACGGACAACGAGGGTGAAGCGGCGGCTGCCGATCTCACCGCTACTGGAGGTAACTAATGAGCAGCACTCCCGCGAGCTCCTCTCCTGCGTCGGCACAGCGTTCGGCGTCGGCTGGCGCATCTAAGTCTTCGGGTGCGGCTAAGGCTGGCGCGCGTCGCCCGGCTCAGGCGCGTTCGGGCCAGGCTCGTCCTGGCGGTACCGCTAAGCGTCCTGCCGGCAAACGCCCTGTAAACGCTAAGCGTCCGACCGGTTCCCGCCGTCAGCTGGTGCGTCCGGCGCCGCGTTCTAAGATTCGTCGCGCACGTCTGGTGGTTCAGAAGGTTGATACTTGGTCGGTGGCTAAGCTGATCTTCCTGCTGTCTATTGCTTTGGGCATTGTGACTGTGGTGGCTTCGGTGATTCTGTGGCTGTTCCTGCAGGCTTCTGGCGCGTTTACCGGTGTGAACCAGCTGATTAGCTCGCTGGGTACCGGTTCGACCACTGTGGATATTTCGCAGATGATTTCGCTGGGTCAGGTTGCTTTGGTGACTACTATTTTTGCTGTGGTCAACACTGTGGTCTTTACTCTGCTGGGTATGATTGGCGCGATTCTGTACAACCTGGCTGCGAAGCTGGTTGGTGGCGTGACCTTGACTCTGAGCGATGAGTCCTAGTTTGTAGCTTTTGAGCTTTGTGTGCGGGCGGTGCTGTCTCTGGTGGAGGCGGTGCCGCCCGTTCTGCATACCCCACTCTGTATGCGCGGGAACCCCCAATATTAACATGTGATGCAGAACATGCTTTTTTGATTTGGTGTTACCCTCAAACACCTGTATAGTTATATCTCGTTCTACGGAAGAAATTCCGCAGAGGGAGGGCGTATAGCTCAGACGGTTAGAGCGCTTCGCTGATAACGAAGAGGTCCCAAGTTCGATTCTTGGTACGCCCACTCCACATTATGAAAGGCAATAATGAAGAAATTATTGATTCTTACTGTTCTTTCGTTTGTCACTGTGATGGTTCTGAAAAAGTACCAGAGCAATGAAGTCGTAAAGGCTTGGAAAAATAACTAAACAGTGGTTTCCGCTGAGACGGGGGCGTGGCGCAATTGGTAGCGCATCTGCTTTGCAAGCAGAGGGTTAGGGGTTCGAGTCCCCTCGCCTCCACTTTCCGGTGATTATAGCAAGAGGGAAACGCCTGGCTCCATTCCGAACCCAGAAGCTAAGACTCTTCGCGCCGATGGTACTGCACTTTTGTGGGTGTGGGAGAGTAGGTCATCGCCGGTTTATTTTTGAAATAGACCCCGTATTAAAAGATACGGGGTCTTTTGTTATGTCTGCTGATGCGAATCAGGGGATCCGGTATGGGTGCCTCGTGAAGCTAGTGTGTTGCGTGTGCTGCGGACTGGTGGCCGGGGTTGTTCCTTTTCGATGCTGAAGCGTGCGCCGCTACAGAAAACCCGCTGCCGCAGAGAACTTGCTCCGCCGAAGCCCCAGTACTGTAACCCCAGCTCTGTAAAACCCACAGGAGTATCCGGTGCGGGTAGCTTGGTGACCCAAATGAGGTCTGAATAATAAAGGTGTGTCACAAAAAGAAAGCTGGGAGGTTCCTGAAAGTGAACACTTGGTGAACACACTTTAGCCTATCGATGGATATAATCGCCCCTCTCCCCCACGCCTACGCTTAAGCCACATAAAACAACTTAAGTATTCTGTCGGGTGCACCTATTTTACTGCGGAATGTCAGCGTTTTTACTGTTGAAATATGGGCTCTATAGTAAAACCCTCATAAAAACCCGCTCAATACCGTGGGTTTATCTGTTATTTCGTGTTAATTCGGAATACTTTAGATTTCGCGAAAACCGACAGATAATTTTCTTGTGACTACAGAACTCATTATTCTCGTGATCGTGGTGCTTACCGCGCTCGCCTTCGACTTTACGAATGGCTTCCACGACACCGGTAACGCGATGGCAACCTCCATTGCAACCGGTGCACTGAAGCCTAAGACCGCCGTGGCGCTGTCTGCGTCTCTGAACCTTGTCGGTGCGTTCCTCTCTGTTGAGGTGGCACGCTCGGTCGGTAGTGGCATCGTGAACCTGGATCGTATCGATGTAACAACGGACGGTTCGGCGCTGATGCTCATCGTCTTTACCGGCCTGGTTGGCGGCATCCTCTGGAACGTTTTGACCTGGCTTCTGGGTCTTCCCTCCTCCTCGTCGCACGCTCTGTTCGGTGGCCTGATTGGTTCGGCTATTGTCGCGATCGGCTTTGACGGCGTGCAGTGGATGGGCGTTCTGTCCAAGATTATTGTTCCCGCGGTCCTCTCCCCCGTCATCGCAGCTATCGTGGCGGCAACCGGCACTTGGTTGGTCTACCGTATTGCTGCCCCGGTGGCTGATGATCGTAAGCACGGTGGCTTCCGTAAGGGACAGGTTGCGACCGCATCCCTGATGTCTCTGGCGCACGGTACCAACGATGCGCAGAAGACCATGGGCGTGATCTTCCTGGCTCTGGTTGCTTCGGGCACTCTGAGCAACGATGACGCGATCCCCCTGTGGGTGAAGGCTTCCTGCGCTATCGCTATTGCTCTGGGTACTTACCTGGGCGGTTGGCGCATTATCCGCACCCTCGGTAAGGGTATCGTTGAGGTAGACACCCCGCAGGGTGTTGCTGCTGATGGTGCATCCGCCGCGATTATTCTGACTTCTTCCCACTTCGGTATGGCGCTGTCCACCACTCACGTGGCATCCGGTTCGATTCTGGGTAGTGGCCTGGGTCGTAAGGGTGCTGAGGTTCGCTGGTACGTTGCTGGCCGTATGGTGGTTGCTTGGCTGATTACTCTGCCGGCTGCCGCTATTGTGGGTGCGCTGACCTGGTTGATTGGTCACGGTCTGAATACTCTGACCGGTACTCAGTTTGTTGGCGAAATGACCGTGTTCGCGTTGCTGATTATCTTCTGCTTCCTGATGTGGCGTCATTCCCAGAAGGACAACATTGACGCTTCGAACGTGACTGGCGACTGGGATGAAAAGGAAGGCGCTGCAGTCACCAGCGCTGAAGTCTCCCCAGAAGCTCAGACTCTTGCTACTGAGAAGGCAGGTTCGTAGCCATGCAATACGTGATTGACATTCTGGATAAGGTCATTCCGGTGCTCATCGCCGGTCTGTTCTTCGGCGCGGGCCTTCCGGTGCTGTATGCGTTGGGTCTGCGTCTGCTGGCTGGCCGTACCGAGTACACTGCGGACGGTAAGCTCGTTGAAATTGAGCCTCCGGGAACGGTGGCGAAGATTGCCGCGTCTTGCATTTTTGCTATTATCGTAGCAATCGTAATCATCGGTATTCTCTGGGTCGCTAAGGACTTTATCGACCACACTTTCGGCTGGAATATCTTCGGCGTAACCGGTGGAGGCCACTAATCCCGTGAACACTAAATTGCATATAATGACTGCTTCGAAGGAGGGACTCGATGCCTGATAAGAGCATGATCTCTCGAGTAATCGACTGGCTGAGCGTCGGGTATCCCAAGGATGTTCCGGTGCAGGACCGTGCGGCAGTGATGGCTATTTTGAAGATGCGTCTGACCGATGAGCAGCTGCAGGAAGTTGTTCGCCAGCTCATGCAGTCCCGTGCTGCCCGTGGTGAGGCGTACGTGAGTGACCAGCGCATTAACGAGTACATTCGTCGAGTGGTGGATCATACCCCGACCCCGCAGGATATTGACCGCGTCGCTAAGATTCTTGGTGCGCACGGCTTCCTGATTGCGGAGAATCACGTGAACGAGGACGCTGAGCCTACGGCTGGCGGTACCGAGTACGTGACCTACGATGATCCGACGACCGGCGAAATCCGTATCGCTGAGTTGGCTGCTGAGTCGGCTAATATTCCGGCTCCGAACGCTACGGCTGCGCAGGACGACTAAACAGCCTGCGGTGAGATCTGAGAACTCTCATGAAGTTTGTGACCTATGGGGTGGACTGAGTCCACCCCATAGGTTTTCTTTATGCCCTTGTGATTGATGCGCCGCGATTCTTCAGCAGGTGCAAGGGCGCGAGCGGTATTCTAGAGGGACTTCACTCCCCTCAAACCGCTGGTGGGCTTTACGCTCGCCCTCAATCTGGAGAATCTGTGTCTTCTTCACCTACCCTTGAACCCGAGAACTCTCACATTCTTGATACTTCTACCCCGGGAGCCTCTCAAGGCTTTTCTGAGGCGGCATCCGTTGCCGCTGAGGACGCTGTTGCTCAGACCCCCTCTACCCGCGTAGATGCCGCTAAAGAGTCTATTGCTGGGCAGGCGCGCCGCCTCGTGATGCCCCGCCGTTCCCTGCTTCTGACCGGCGGCGTGGCCGCCGCCGCCGGGGTGCTTGCCGCAATGCCGCAGATTGCCGCCACCGGTGTGCTGGGCGAGGATGCAGCGGTGGTGGTTTCAACGGAGAAGCTGTTGGCGCGTCGTGAGCGTCTGGTGCGTGAAAATATCGATACCCGCTACCTGAAGATTGAGTCGCTGGGGCGTATTTATGTGGGTCAGGGGCGTCGTGAACAGGATCTGCGCCTGGTGGGTTCTTTCTCCCTCACCGAGGCGGCACAGGCCGATTTGGCGGCGGCTGCTACAGCGCTGACGAACCTGTCTGTCTACGGTTCTCTGCATCGGCTGAGCGTCACCTATGGCGGTGTGGACTTGGCGAATGATCCGCAGAATGTTGCCAATACGGTGACGAATGAGCCGGTGAGCCCGCTGCGTGTGAATGAATCGGCAATCCTAAACGAAGAGCAGTGGCTGAAGGTGCTGACCGCTAACGCGGCGTTGGGAACTAATGCGAGCTACGCCCAGGTGGGTCTGCTGGCGGATGAGCTGCGCCTGAATGCTGTGGTGATTGATGAGAACTATGAATCCCTGATGAAGCGTTTCCGTACTCTGGCTGAGCTGGATTTGAAGAACGAGCGGGTGCAGCAGATTCACCTGAATATTCAGTTGGCTCCGGAGAAGGCGCTGAGCCTGCCCTCGGGTGCGCAGTCGAAGATTTCGGTGAGTGTTGCCGAGTCTTCGCGCGTGGCAACGGTTTCTGATGTGCTGTCGAAGGCTGCGACGAAGAAGGAACTGAACACCTTGGCGTCGTTCTCGCTGGTGTGGAATGCTCGTGAGAAATATCCGTCGGCGAGTCAGTGGGATGGACTCAAGCTGGGTTTCACGGCTCCTGAGTCGAAGGAGGAGTCTGCGAAGGAGGCACAACGCACTGCGGTTCGTAAATATCTGCAGGAAGTGAGTGGTCCCTTGCAGGCTCTAACGAAACGGGAGGCGACAGTGCCGGGTGAGGTGATTACCTAAGCCCCTCAGAGGTGTGATGGGTCTAACTAAAAAAATACGCCTGAGGATTTGGTGAAGCCACAAAAGGTGTTATAGACTAGTAAAGCACCGCGGGGGCGTGGCGCAATTGGTAGCGCATCTGCTTTGCAAGCAGAGGGTTAGGGGTTCGAGTCCCCTCGCCTCCACTTTCCGGTGATTATAGCAAGAGGGAAACGCCTGGCTCCATTCCGAACCCAGAAGCTAAGACTCTTCGCGCCGATGGTACTGCACTTTTGTGGGTGTGGGAGAGTAGGTCATCGCCGGTTTATTTTTGAACCGAGAACCCCATGTCGAAAGACATGGGGTTCTTTGTATATCCGGGTATGTTTGTATATTCGGGTATGTCTGGGAAATACCGCAGGGTGCACCCCCGGGGCATATGCACGGGGATATTCAGCGCTCTATCTCTAGCGCCTCCTCTCTCCCCCTTTCCTTCCCCCCCCCAAAAAAGAACAAACAAAAGCCGCCCGCCAGAGTAAAACTCTAGCGGGCGGCTATCTTTCATAAAGCGCTCTCTTACGCCGCTAGCGGCGCCTCAGAAAGCTATCTCAGGATGCCTCAGAAGAAGGATGCGGGAACGCTTATGCGTTCTTCCAGGGGTCCTCCACAGGACGAGCTGCGTTGTAGGCTGCGGCGCCTGCAACACCCAGGGCAACCAGCAGGCCCAGGAATGCCAGGCCCTTACGGGGGCGCTTGCCGCCGTTACGCTCAATGCGAGCCAGTTCCTTCTCAGCGGAGCGAACGGTCTTTGCAGTAGCCTTACGAGCCTTGTTCAGGGCCTTCTTGTTGCCGGTCAGCTTCTCAGCGAACATCTCAGCGGTCTTACCTTCCAGCGCGGACTCAACAGCAGCCAGAGAAGAGACAATAGCCTGAGCCTTAGCAGCCTTGCGTGCCTTACGCTTCTTGCAGCAGAACATGGGGTGACCTCCATCGGTTGAAATGCGCCAGCGACCAGAAAACGCCGCCGCGCGCGTAGTGTTCACCTCTCAGGATATTCAATTCCCGCCCAAAAAGCCCGCCCAACGGTGCGCCCGGGGCGAAAAAACATGTTAGATGGCGAATGAGCACCGCCCCGTGCCACAATAGAGCCATGACTAATGCAACTGCTAAGGCAACTATCCACACTAACTACGGTGACATCGTCGTCGAGCTCTTCGGCAACCACGCACCGCTGACTGTTGAGAACTTCATCGGCCTCGCTGACGGCTCCCGTCAGTGGAAGCACCCCCGCACCGGTGAAATCGTGAACACCCCCCTGTACAAGGACGTCGTGTTCCACCGCATCATCAAGGACTTCATGATTCAGGGTGGCGACCCCCTGGGCATGGGCGTTGGTGGCCCCGGCTACCAGTTCAAGGACGAGATTCACCCCGAGCTCTCCTTCTCCAAGCCCTACCTGCTGGCAATGGCTAACGCAGGCCCCGGCACTAACGGTTCTCAGTTCTTCATCACCCCCGTTGAGACCCCCTGGCTGAACGGCCGCCACACCATCTTCGGTGAGGTTACCGACGAGGCATCCAAGAAGGTTGTTGACGCTATTGAGGGCGTTGAGACCGGCTTCCAGGACCGCCCGGTCAAGGACGTTGTCATCTCCTCGATCGACATCGAAAAGCTCTAATAAACCCCATCAGAAGGCTCATACGAGCATTCTGCTGAAGGTGTTGAGAAAACACGTATAGTTCAGGGGCCCGCCAGGATTTTTCCGGTGGGCCCCTGCGCTTATATGCCCCCACACCACCCCGGTTGATCCGGTACACAACCCCTGGAGGTTCAGTGGAGAACTTTCCCAACTACGCAGGCTACGGGCAGACCCCCACCGTCTGCGTCAACCACCCCAACCGCGTTAGCTACGCCCAATGCAAGCGCTGCAACCGTACCGTCTGCGGCGAATGTCAGACGGCACAGGATGCGGGTGTAGTCTGCCCCGACTGCTACCGTGACCTCAATGGAGGCGCCTCGAGCCCGACGCGTTCCTTCATCGCCCGTCACTGGCATATTACGTACACGCTCATTCTGATTAACGTCGTGGTGTACGGTCTGCAACAGATTATTCCATTCCGTTGGGTGTATAACCTCGGCATGATGTCGGGTCCCCGTGTTCACCATGGTGAGTACTACCGCTTGATCACGCACGGGTTTGTGCACTCGCAGAATGACCCGATGCACATGGTGTGGAACATGATTTACCTCTTCATCTTCGGTGTATCTCTCGAACGCATGATGGGGCGGTGGAAGTTCCTCTTCGTATATATGGCTGCTACCTTGGGCGCTGGCCTCAGCGTGTACATCTTCGCCTACTACCGCGGCGCCGTGGGCGCCTCAGGCGGTGTGTACGGCCTCTACGGTGCCTTCTTCGTGATCCTGCTTCTCAGGAGGCAAAAGGACACAGCACGCCTCTTTATGCTGCTCATCGGCATTGGTGTGGTGCAGAGCCTCTTCCAACCGAATATTTCCCACGCGGGACACTTTGGCGGTCTTGTCAGCGGCGCACTAGCAACCCTGCTGATTATCCCGTTCGTGAAGAAGCCCGAGTCCTCGAATCCGCCGCCGCAGAGCCCGCTGCAGTGGCTCAATGGAAGGTATTGAACCCGAAAAACCGCGGAAATTCGCCGCAGAAGAGGGTTATCCACAGAGGTTTTCCACACTGTGCATAACTACATTCGTGTAATTCCACGATTGTGAGTACATGTTAAAAACCTGTGGATACAGGCTAAAACAACCGAATTACACAGGGTGAATTACACGGATGTAAGAGTTTTCCCCAGATTTCTCCACAGATGTGGAAAACCTTAAATACCAGGGTGTGTGTAATTACAAAAAAATCCGGTGCTACGCACCAACAAAAAGTGCCCGGAAGGATCAACCTTCCGGGCACTTTTACGTATCGAGCCCCTCACGGGGTGAAGAAACAGCGGGCGCGAACCTAGTTCGCCTGAGCCTCCGCCTCCTCAACCTCCTTGGGGGTGAGCTCCACGCCGGTGTACAGGCGGAACTGCTCAGCAGCCTGCAGAGCAATCACCTCGCCGCCGTGAATAACTTCCTTACCCGCCGCGCGAGCCGCACGAACCAGCGGAGTCTCAACGGGCATCGCCACTACGTCAAAGACTACCTGCGCCTCAGCAATAGCCTCCTGAGGGTAGGACAGCTCCTCGCTCTCCTCACCGCCAGCCATGCCAATCGGGGTCACGTTTACCAGAATCGGCGCTCGCAGGTTGCCCACCTCCGGCGCCCAGGCGTACTCGTAACGCTCAGCCAGCGCGCGACCGGTCTCCTCGTTACGGGCAATAATCATGCCCTGCGAGAAGCCCGCTTCAAAGAACGCGCCAGCCACAGCCGCAGCCATACCGCCCGAACCGCGCAGCAGGAACGGCAGAGACGGATCCACATTATGCGAACGCAGCAGGGAAGCCACCGCAATCACATCCGTGTTGTACGCCTTCAAGAAGCCGTCAGTGTTCACAATCGTGTTCACTGCACCAATAACCGCAGCCGAGTGGTCCATATCGTCCATCAGCGGGATAACAGCCTGCTTAAACGGCATAGACACCGAGCAGCCACGAATACCCAGAGCACGCACGCCGGCGATAGCACCCTCAATATCGGTGGTGGTCATCGCCTTGTACAGGTAATCCAGACCGTGCTTCTCGTACAGGTAATTGTGGAACTTAATACCGTGATTCGATGGGCGACCAGACAGAGAAATGCAGACCGTCGTATCGCGGTTCAGCGCCGGGCGAGCCATCTTAAGCCTCGCCGCCAGAGTTGAGGGTGTTCTCAATCAGCTTCTTCACCTTGTTGCGGCTCACCAGGTCAGCGACCACAAAGTGGGTGTCGCCGGTATCCACGGTGGGGACGGTCGCGTTGCCGTCGTTGAGGGACTTCACGTGCGCCTCAGCCTGCGGATCCTCCCAAATGTTGACCCAGGTAGCGTGGTCGCCCAGCTCGCCCAGCTTAGAATCCAGAGCCTCGCAGTAGGGGCAGCCGGGGCGCCAATAAATGACGACGCCGCCATCCTTCATGACCTCGCGTGCCTTCTGCTGATCGGACTGCTGACGTTCAAACATAGTTCCTCCATAGACGGGGTGCTCCGCGGTCTTCAGGAGGCACTGAAACCTACCTGAGGGCGTAGCTCAATAAGTTGACATATCAAGCATAGCCTGAGGTTACAGGGGCAGGGGAGAGGTCCTCATAGGGCGAACGCCCGCACCGCACTCCCATAGCCCGTGCAGCACTCCCGCAGAAGCCTTCACCTTGCGCTCCAGAAGCCTCCGCCCCGCCCCAGAAGCTTTTACCCTGCGCATTAACGGCATACGCCCCACACCAAGGTTGCCGGACCAATGATGCGGGGCGTATACAGTTCGCGAGAAAGCGCGAGTACTTGTGCTGAGTAAGAGTAAAAGAAGAGTGAAAACAGGCTACCAGGCGGTAACCGAAGCTGAGCAATATGCCGAGTGAGTCGGTGAATGAAAGAACCCAGGCGGGGCAGAACGCCCCATTATTTGAGAGAGATGTTGAGTGAAAGCCTGTAATGCACACCCAGGGAAATGGCGCCCTACCCCATGAGGAGGCGAGGCAGGGCGCCCATCCAAAGGAGGCTGTCGCCTTACTTGCCGAACTTCTCGGTCAGCTTGGAGACGTTCTCGGTCACGACCTCTTCAACCTTGGCAACATGCTCGTCGGTGACGATCTCCTTGCCAGCCTTCTCGTTGATGACTTCCTGAGCCTTGTCGAGGCCCTGCTCAACGGTACCCTTGATATCGAAGCCCACGGGGGCCTCCTTTCTGCGCTTTTGCGCTCTAAAGCCTCACTCTTGGTGAGGTACCTGCCCGGGGTGGGCAGAAAACTGGAGTGTGATGCTTTGGTGGACGAAACCTGCAAGCTGGGCTTGTATGTGACGGTCGAACCCAGTGTAGATGCTATCCATATGCCGGACTATGCGCATCGAAACTTTACAGCTCACGGATTGCGTCCGTCGATAAGTGTACATACCCGCGAAGGCAAGGAAAACCACCCTCAGAAAACGTGGCGCCACTTTTGACCAACGACCAAAAAAATTATGGCTTATCAGCGCGTTATTACGGGGGATAACCGGAGGAAAATTGCAGAAACTCGCAGGAAACTTCCAGCTATGAATATTGTTCAGACCTCGAAAAAACGCCCCTATGACACCCCGCCGATTTATGACAGACCCCAGCGCCCAACCCTACAACACCGGAATATCCGTAGGATCAGCGCCCGCAGCCCAATCATGAGACGCCGCAAAACCAGCAACCATCGGCAAAAAACGAGGCGCCGCATAGCCGCGCACAGCATATGCAGTAGCCACCGCATCCGCGGCAGCTTCCAGCTGAGAGGTCGGAATCAGCGCCATCACCGCGCCACCAAAACCGCCACCCACAATACGGGCACCCAACGCGCCCCGATCCAGGCACACCTGCACCGCATCATCAATCTCAGGGCGAGAAACGCGCAACTCATCACGCATCGACACAAAAGACTCCGTAAAAATACGGCCCGCCTCCTCAAACGCCGCGCAACCCAACTCATCAGCATGCTGCAACAGATAGCTCGCACGACCCACCAGAGTCATATCGTGGAACGCATGACGCACCCAACCACGCGGGAACGAACACGGACGACCCGCGTCCTCCAGAGCATCCAGGGCACGATTCACCGAAGAATCCACCAAATCAGCACGCCACGCCTTCGCAGCACGCGCATCCATACCCGCACACGACAAATCCTCCGGTAGGGCATCACGCAAAAAACGCAGACCCAAAGCGTCAGCGCACGCCTCAGATGCCGCACGACGAGCCGCAAAACCGCCATCCGTCAGCTCATGCGGAGTGTTCGTATCGATCACCAAAAAACTCAAGCCATGCTGGGCAATATCCACCGCAACCGGCTCAACCGAAAAATCACGGAAATCAATCACCAGAGCCTGCTCCGGATACGAACGCAACGACGCCGTCTGATCCAGGCCACCCGTATGCGCGCCAGCCACCTTATTCTCAGCCGTAATACACACCTGAGCCAGACGCGCACGCAACGCATCACTATCAGCCGGGGTAGCATCCGCCTGCGGGCACTCCTCACGCACCGGACACGAGAGCTCCAACAACGCCAACGCCGTCGAACACTCCAAAGCCGCCGAAGACGACAAACCGCCACCCACCGGAACACGAGAATTAATCAGCAGGTCAGCACCAAACTCATCGGGCAGCATAATATCCCTGCCGCCCTCCTGATTCATCGCCCACGCAACACCCGCCACATAGGTGAACCAGCCCTTCAAATGACCCGGCTGAATATCGCGAATCACAACCGTGCGCTCATCGCCGGGCATCTGCAAAGAAGCCGCGCGCAACACACCATCACGACGCAACGCACCCGCCACATAGGTGCGGTACGGCAACGGCATCGGCAGACACGAGCCACCCAAAAAATCAATGTACTCGCCCAAAAGATTCAGACGCCCAGGCGCAGACCACACACCATCAGGCTCATAACCATACGCAGTAATAAACTCCTCACGCACGCGCGCAATCTCCGCGCTATGGTCCGGAAGAGCCGCCCACTGGGCGGTAGCGGTCATCGACATGGAACACCTCTGATAAAGCCCAACAGGGCACTAAGACATAAACGACACCCTGCCCACAGCCATGCACTCCGGATGCAAGCACGTGTCACCTCTAGACTAAAGCAGAAAACCAGCGAACATCGACTCAGCCACCAAACCGCACCGGTATCAGCACGCGGCAGGGCAGTCAAAGCCAGCGCATGCAAAAGCCCCGCACCCCATAAGGGGGCACGGGGCAACATACATAACTAATAAACCAAAAGAAGGGCTAAGCGATTACGCATCCTGCGTATAGGGCTCCTGCACCACCATCATCGTGTCAATGGCAGAAAGCAGATCCTGACGGTAACGGTTAAACGCATTCTCAATCAGGGGAACATCGCCGCTCGCCACAGCCTCCTGCGGAGAAATCAGCGGCAGAGTCTGATACTCCTCCACCAGGCTCAACGCAATATGCGTCAGCAAACGAGCACGACGCAGCGCCTCCGCATGACCCAAACCAAGCGCCTGGAACTCATGAGCCATCGCCACCACAGGCTTCAACTCACGCGGGTGCAGAGCCAAGCTCAAACGCACCACCTCAGGGCACTCACGAATCGGGTACAACAGAGAGAACAGAAGATCACCGCGGCGAATCATCGAAGCGCGAATAGCCTCCGGATTCGGCTCAGCCTCCTCAGACATCGACTTCGGGGCACGAGCCAGAATGTAATCCGCCAACAGAATCAGAAGCTGCTGCTTATTCTTCACGTGGTAGTACAGAGCGCCGGGAGCCACGTGAAGCTCCTGAGCAAGGCGGCGCATGGAAAGGTCCGCCAAACCGTAGGTCGCCAAGACCTCGTAGGCGGTATCTAGAATCTTTTCACGGGAAAGTACCACCCTATCATTTTAGGGTGTTCAAATCTGTAACGTGAGCAAGATGCACCCCGCGGCAAACAAAAACCGTGCAAATACGCGGCACAGCCTCAAAAATGAATGTTGATTCTCACTCAATCAGAGCGAACGTTTCGCGTTTCACAAGCACTTTTGCCACCAAAAACACTCCAGCACGCACAGAATAGGTAGCCGCCCACGCTCTCGGCATAAAATCACGTCTTAAACCGCCCAAAACCGCCAAGACAGGTAAACCTCGCGGGCGCACGCCCCAAAATCAGGTGTTTAATATTCGGTATGAGCAATGCATTTTCTGAACTAATCGAGCGCGCCACTGCAGGCGAAGGCCTCAACCGCGAAGAAATCCACACCCTCCTCGTGGATGGTGAAGGCCAGGACTTCGCCCTCATTGAGGCAGCCTCCGTCGTGCGCCGCAACGAATTCCGCAACATGATTGCGATCCACACCGAAGACGAAGCACTCGCCGACGCCCTGGGCACCCGCTCCATCGCCGTGGACTCCTACGAAGTACTGGATATCTCCCGCGATATCGACTCCGAAGAACTCGCGGCAACCATCGAACGTATTGCTGAATCCTCCGCCATCGGCGTGACCGTACTACTGCCCGAAAATGCAGTACCCATGATGCTGATGCGCGTGCTGTCCATCCTGCGTCTGGCGGCACCCGCCAAGGTCATTCACCTGCCCGAAGGCTACGAACAGTCCCTGCGCTCGCTGACCTCCCTCGCAATGCACGTCGTCAGCGCCATCACCATTACCGACGACATTGAGCAGTGGCCGATGGTCAACGAGGTACTCAAGGCACTGCGCCACGGCGGCATCGTCATCTCCGGCACCGGTGGACGCGACGCCCTCGCAGGCTACCTGCGTTACCTCTCCGACCTGGGCGTGGACCTCATGGGTCACCGCGACGCACGCGGCTCCGCCTGCGGCTCGGTCGACGGTGGCGGCTGTGGCTGTGGCTCGGGTGGCTGCGGTAGCCACGAGGAGCCGGCACCTTCTGCCGGTGGTTGCGGTTGCGGCTCGGGCGGATGCGGTTCCTCCGCTGAAGCTCCGGCTGAGTCTCACGGCCACTCCCACGGTGGTGGCGGTTGCTGCGGCGGCCACGACGAGCCGAAGGAAGAGCAGGGTGGCTGCTGTGGCGGCCATGACGAGCCGAAGGAAGAGCAGGGTGGCTGCTGTGGTGGCCATGACGAACCTGAACCGATCGTGGAGGAAGCTCCCGCTGGCGGTTGCGGCTGCGGTGCTGGTGGATGCGGCTCTAAGTAATCCGCTAGAGGTAGCCACCCCAAGCAATATATTCCAAATATAGAATTTTCCCCTGAATAACCTGCTGAAAAGTGAGGATATTCAGGGGAAAACTCTATATTCCACATAAAGCATTAGGCTTAGAGGTAAACAACGCCACAATAAACGCTGCAGAACCCCCATATCCGAAAAGCGGAATGAGCCCCTCCGGTAGAGTAGAAAGACGTAGCCGACTAACCCTAGCCGTGCGAAAGGAACAACACCGGACCAATGCTTTACCTCTCCGTTATTGTCATCATCCTGATTGCGACCGTGTTCATGGTCAGCGTCGGTGATCGACTCAACCTCCCCTGGCCGGTCATGATGACACTGCTCGGCACCGCCGCGCTCTTCATCCCCAACCGACCGGATCTTACTATCGACAGCGACATCATCCTGCCGATCTTCCTTCCGCCGCTACTGTGGGCCATCGGCGTTAAATTCTCCTGGGGCACCCTGCGCCGCCGCTGGAGATCCGTACTGCTCTACTCGGTCCTTCTCACCGCCGTCTCCGCCCTGGCAATTGCCGGCGCAGCCATGTGGTGGGTCCCCGGCATGACCATCGCCGTCGCCCTTGCCGTCGGTGCCGCCGTCTCCCCGCCCGACCCCGTCGCCGTGGAAGCAGTGGCTGAGCCCGTCGGCATTCCCCGCCGCCTTATCGGCACCCTGCAGACCGAAGGTAGCTTCAACGACGCTATCGCAATCGTTCTCTTCCACGCCGCAATCCACTCCATGACCAGCGGTCACCACACCGAGCCGCTCTCGGTCGCCAAAGACTTCGTGCTCGGCTCGATCCTCGCGGTCATTATTGGTTATATCTTCGGCTGGCTCGGCGGCTACGTTCGCCAGCGCGCCCACGACGTGGTCACCAGCAACGCCGTGACCCTCGTGATCCCCTTCGGCGCCTACCTCGCTGCTGAAAGCGTGCACGCCTCCGGCGTTATTGCCGTGGTCATCGGTGCTATCCAGTTCACCAGCACCAAATACATGGCGGCACTCGAAGCGGAAGAACGCCTCTCCTCCACCTCCTTCTGGCAGATTATTGAGTTGCTCATGACCGGTGTCGCTTTCGGCCTCATCGGCCTGCAGGCAAGTAGTATCATCGCCACCGCCGACCCCTCCCGTATCGCAAGCCTCTTCGCTGACGGTGCCCTGGTCGCACTGGTCGCCATCCTGGTGCGCCTCATATGGTTCACCATCGTCTGGCTGGCAGGACGCAAGAACCCCATCCACGAGGGCGCCCCCGAAAGCTTCGCCGAAGTTATCGTCATGACCTGGTCCGGCATGCGAGGCCTCGTGACCCTGATTCTTGCCCTGTCCATCCCCGTGGTCAACGGCACCGAACAGGTCCGCCAGGATGCCATCGTCATGATGCTCTCCGTGCTCTTCTTCACCCTCGTGCTACCCGGCCTGACCCTGCCCATGCTCGTGAAGGTCCTTGGCGTGCGGGCTAACCACGAAGAAGAAACCGCCGTACCCGAACTGCTCAAGATCGCGCAGGTCGCAGCCCTCGAGGCGCTGCAGGCTGAAGCGAAGGCAACCACCGACCCTGAGACCTACGCCCGCGTGAAGGAAATGTGCTCCGCCATTACCCGCCGCGACGAAATCAGCGAGGCACTGCCCGAAGAATACAAGCAGCACATGGAGAAGCTTAAGGACAAGAGGAACGACTTCGTGCGCCTGCGCGACGCCGCCCTCGTCGCCGCGCAGAACGAGGTTATTGCCGCACAGGACCGCTACGACTCCCACGACGTGACCCGTGTGGTGCGTAAGCTGGACATCCTGGCGCAGGCAGAAAGCATCCGCTCCTCCGGCATGTTCATTCTTCCCGCCATGACCGCCGGCGCGGTCGCCATGGAACGCTACAACCTCTGGAAGAAACACCAGGGCACCCTGAGCACCCGCGCAATCCCCGTGGTGGAAAACGCGCCCGCCTCGCCCCTGGTCACCAACGAGGTAACCCCCACATCCTAGCCGGTACCTGCACCGCGTGCATGAACGTTACGTTTCTGCCCCTGCCTACGCCACCGAGATAAGCCCGTTGGTCTTTAGCTCACAGGCGATAGACAAGGGCAGAAGCAGATTAAGCCTCAACTATCACCTAAAATGAGAACCGAACGTTAGCTCTCTCAAACTCACGAACACTTTGAAAGTAGACATGGATTTCAAGACTCTCTCGCCTGCGTACCTGACCTCCCTCTGCGTAATTTTTTGCGGCGCGCTCTTGATCGGAACCTCCAACCCCTGGCTCCTGTGGCTCGGCTGGATCCTTCTAATTCTTGCGTTGGGTCTGAATGTCCTTGCCTTTGTGCTGTCCGTGGGTAAAGCGAAGGGTGACCCGACCCCCGCACTGGTGACCAACCTGGACGGTCTTGAGTCCTCCGTTGAGAACCGCATCCGCGAGCGCTCGGAGCACCCCCGTGAAGAGCGTGAAGCTGCTGAGCACGAGGCAGTTGAGCACGATGCTGCGGCGCAGGCTAACCAGGAAGTAGCTCCCGCTGAGGTGGCTGAGACCGTTGAGGTGACCGAGCCCGCTGAAACTGCAGAGGTCCGCGAGGAAGAGCCCACCGAATCTCAGCCGATTGTTGATCGTGCCCCCGGCCATATGAGCGTTCTGCCCTCGCGTCCCCGTTCGGGTCGTGCCCCCAAGCCCCGCTCCAACGCACGCTAGGTAGGTAGGTCGGTAGTGAATACGAAGTTTTTGCTTTCCCCGGCGTACCTGGTTTCTGTTGCCCTGATGCTTTTCGGTGCGGTGCTTTCCGGTGGTCGGTTCATGCTGATCGGCTGGATTCTGTGTATTGTGGGTGTCTGCTTGAACGCCATGACCCTGGTGGTGCTGACGAATCGCGAGCAGTTGTACACCATGGAGGCGAAGGCTGCCCGAGGCACCCGCCGTGGCTTTGATGACCGCCCCGCTGTGGTGCAGCGTGTGGACGACGCCCCGGCTACTGACGAGGCTGACGTAGAAGCCACCGAGGAAGCCGCAGAAGAGCCCGTTGAAGCACCCGTGCAGAAGATCAACTAGGGTGTAACCCCCCTAAGACGTAAAAGACCCCCGCAGAGAATATCTGACGTGAATAAAAGACCGTAACCGCCCCCGTGCAGGGGAGTGGTTACGGTCTTTTGTTGTGCTTGAACGCTCACCTCGACTAACGCTCCTCGAATACTTTTGTCTTTTGGGAGAGGGAGGGGTGAGTGAGCGCAGCGGGGTCTTTAGCGCTGAGTACCCAGCTTCTGCGCCGCGAAATCCGCGTACTCCTGCACGTGCGCGCAAGCCTGCTTGGTCAGCGCTTTATTCTCATCCAGGATGCGCGCCGACTGCGCAGCCATCAGCTCCAGGTACTGGCGGTCGCGGGTCTTCTTCCATGCGGTGCGTGCCGCCTCCAGCTCCGCGAAATCGTTGAGCGCCTGACGCTGCATCGTGTAGCGGACCCACATGAGCACCAGAATCAGCACCAGCGGAATGAGGCACGCCCAGCTCTGCCACAGCCCGTACAGTGCCGCCGCAATGGCACCCAAAACAATCAGCACCGGGGAGATAGAGACGATGGGGGAGTCCGGGCGGTTCTTCTGGTTCTTCACGAGCGATTCACGCGCCATAGCGCGGAAGGTATCAGAGAAGCTGGACGGGTCGTAAGACTGGGCAGAATCGGCCTGCTGGCTCTTCTGAGACTGATCCTTGCCGGGCTGACCCTTGCTGGACTGATTCTTTGGGGGTTGAGCGGGGCACATAGAAACCTCACGGGGATACACGGGGAGTACGGGAAAGCGGGTGTTTCACGTGAAACGTGGGAGTAAGCGGCGAGTACGCGCGAGAGAAGCGGCGAGCACACGGAAGTGGCTGGCAGGCTCAGTGCTCGCCGCGCCTGAACGCCGCCTCGGCAGCTTCTACAGGGAAGCCTCAATAAACTCGTACGCCTTATCCACACAATCGGTGGTGACAGCCTTAACCTCATCGGGGGAGTAGTTGAACGACGCCGAACGGTCAGCGTAGCGGTGCATGTCGATATCGTTCCACGAATCACCAATCGTATGCACCTCATAGGAGCTACCCGGATGCTCCGACTGCAGGTACTTCACCAGATGCTGCAGACCGGTGCCCTTCGTGCAGGCGGGCGGCACAATATCCAGGAAATCCTGGTTCTTGTGGCAGTCCACCGAATCACCAAAACGCTCCAGAATCCAGGTGTACGCCGCCTCGCGAACCTGAGCATCCGGAATCCACAGGGGCACGCCCACGTACTCGTGGTTCTGCAGGTCATCAGCCGGCAGGGGAGTGAACTCCGGCAGAATATTCGTAGATGAACCCACCCGGTCGCAGAGGCTGTAATCGTTATCCAGGGTGGTCGCGAACAGTGCCACGCCGTCCACGGTGCTGAAATGCTCGTAGCACGCCTGCACAACACTCACCGGAAGAGGCTGATGGTAAATCACCCGGTACTTCCGGTCGGTAATCACCGCACCCGTGTACAGCACGTGGTAGTCAAAGCGGATGGCGGTCGGGTTCAACGCCAGCTGAGTAGCAAAAATGCTCTTGCCCGTGCACGAGACCGCCAGGTTACCCTCCGCCTGCCAGCGGGCAATCGCCTGCTCATTGGCAGGCTCTACGGCACGGTTAAACAGGATCGTGCCGTCCAGGTCGAAAGCCATCAACTTGGTCATAGAAACTCCTTCGCGGGAGGGCTGCATTGCCGCGAATTGTGCGCCGCAACCGATAGAAAACGCCCATGAAAAACGGGGGTGCCGCCGGTACTTTTAAGTGTACCGACCACACCCCCACCACTTGAGACAAGCCCCCGAATCTCACGCCTTCACTGAAGGGTGAAAGGGCTCATCCCTCAGATTTTTAGAGAGCCAGGAAGCCCAGGTACGAACCGAGGATACCCACGGCAAACAGAGCGAAAATCAACCAGATAGCGTTGACCTTCTTCTTCAGTAGCCACATGCACAGGAAGCACAGACCCAGCGACGCAAGGCCCGGTAGCAGATCGTTCAGCACCGACTGAACGGTCACATCCACCATCGCGCCAGCCTGGTTCTTGTAGCTGGTTAGCGGCAACGGAATGTTCACGCTCGTCCAGCGGTACACCAGCGCACCCATCACGAACAGACCCATCACGGAAGCGCCCTGAGTGATCTTCTGCAAGGTGTTACCGCCCGCCTCAGTCACAATCTGGGTACCCTTCTCGTAACCGTACTTGAAGCCGTACCAGCGGGTCGCCCAACGAATCGCGGTCAGGCCGAAGAAGAACAGCAGCGGGCCCAGAATATTACCGGTCACCGCCAAGGAAGCACCCAGAGCAGCCAGCACAATACGTGCGGTACCCCAGTAAATCGGGTCGCCCACACCAGCCAGCGGGCCCATCAGACCCACCTTCACGTTGGTGATAGCAGCCTCGTCAATGTCCTTACCGGCTGCCTTCTCACGCTCCATTGCAGCGGTCACACCCATAATCGAGGATGCAACCCACGGCTGGGTGTTGAAGAACTCCAGGTGGCGGGTCAGCGCCTCCGCCTGGTCTTCCTTCTTGGTGTAGAAGCGCTTAATAGCCGGAATCATGGAAACCGCGAAACCGATGGACTGCATACGCTCGAAGTTGAACGAACCAAGCAGGAAAGTGGAGCGGATGTAGGTTTCGACCTTATCGCGCTGGGTGAGCTCGGGAACTTCAACGAGCTCGACGTTCTTGTTCTCAGTCATGATGATGTTCCTTACTCGAGCTCGTTATCGAGGTCGTTTGCTGCGGCTGCCGGTGCTGCGGCGGGTGCCTCACTCTTATGGAAGAGCGGGTTCAGCTGGGTGTACAGCAGACCCAGGCAGGCGCCCACAATACCGATAGCAACCAGGTTGAACTGTGCCTGACCGGACAGGGTTGCGACGAGGTCCTTCGCGCCCTCGGTACCAGCAATCGAAATCGACTGGGTTGCCGGGATAGCGGCGGCGGCAATGAAGCCGAGGAAGAAGAAGGGCATGAGAGCCTTCGAACGCATCATGTTGATGACCATTGCGAAACCGACCACGGTAATCATGCCACCTGCGATACGCAGACCAACGGTCACCTCGGTGGGGATCATATTCAGCAGGCGGGTCAGCTCTTCGGAGCTAATCAGTGCCACAATAGCGGTCGGGATAGCCACACGCAGACCCTGCAGAGCCATACCGCTAATGTGCATCAACTCAATACCGCGGAAGTTCGCGGTCTTCGCGAAATTATCAGCCTGATGCTGGAAGAACACCGTAATGGTACGGACGAAAATGGTCAGAACCTGACCTGCCGCCGCCAGCGGCACAGCAATAGCAATACCGGTGGTGATGTCCTGGTGACCCTGAATCACAACAACAGCGGAGATGGTGGATGCCAGAGCCGAGTCGGGAGCCATCGCCGCACCGACGTTCATCCAGCCCAGTGCGATGAGCTCCAGTGCGCCACCGAGCATAATGCCGGTAGTCGGGTCACCCAGCGCACAACCCATCAGGGTACAAGCAACCAGGGGTCGGTGGAACTGACGCTCGTCCACCACGGATGCGACGCCCGCAATGAACGCCACGAGAACAACGAGAATAAACGTCAGGGCGCTCATGCGTCCAGGCCTTTCTGCTTGAGGGTCTTTTCCAAATCAACCGGGGAGTGGTTGGGTAGCTGCTGCACCGTCAGCTTCACACCGCGCTTAATGAGTTCGCGGTAGGCTTCCAGATGCTCCTCGGAGGCGTACACTGCGTCCGAGAGCTGAACCATGCCGGTCTTGAAGGTGACGCCACCAACGTTCACTTCGTTGATCTTGACGCCTTCGTCGAGCAGTCGAACTACGTCAACGGGGGATTCTACGACGAACATGGTCTTCATGCCGGTGTACTTGGGGTTGTTGTACACGCGGCCAGCCTTAGCGATGTCCAGGACGTTGGTCTTCACGCTGGTCGGCGCGACCTGCAGCAGCAGGGACTTGCGCAACTGATCGTGTGCCGCATTATCGGATGCCGCGATGAAGGTCTGCGGTGCGATATGCGGAACCCAGGTGCCTGCCACCTGACCGTGAATCAGGCGGGAGTCGATGCGGGTGAAGATGGCGTCCATGGTGCCGCCGGGAACCTGCTGAGCAGCCGGAACCTCAACCGCCTTGGTCTCTGCGGGCTTCGCCTCGGCGGGCTTGGCGGCTGCGGGCTGGTTCGCCTCCTGGAAGGAGCGAATACCCTTAGTGCCAGCCTTGTGCGCCTTAGCGACCAGGGACTTGAGGGTTGCGTTCTTACGGCCTGCACCGGAGATGACCTCAATAAGCATCGGTACGTTGACACCGGAGACGACGTCGACGCCCTCGCGAGTGGCTGCGAACTGCGCACCGGCGTTGTAGGGGCTACCGCCGAAGAGGTCGACCAGCAGCAGGGTTTCTTCTGCTTCAGACGCCTCAACGATGCGGGTGTATTCTTCGACGAGATTTTCGGGGCCCTGACCCGGCAGGAACGTGACCGGGTGGACGTTTTCGAAGTTACCGAGGATCATGCCGGCGGTCTTCAGCAGAGCCGGAGCCGACTCGCCGTGTGCCGCCACAATGATAGTGACCATAGTGGTCCTCTCGTGTTCGTGACATGGTGTGTAGTGGCCCCGTGAAGGGCCTAATAATTCTCAGATAGTAACACGTTGTTTTTGTGTTTTGTGGGTTTTTTCTGAGCATGCACGCTTTAGGTTCTTGTGACATTTTTTCACGTGTTGGAATATGGGTTTTTGATGTCAAAACACATATTTATTGCCAGGGTGTAAAAAATTTAAACAGAACACTGAAAAAGGTTGCCAAGGCGAAGGGTGAGGCGTTATTTTTGTGAAATTTCAGGAATGACGGCATCTTGTAAGCGGGCTGACGAGGTGCTTGAGTCGGGATATTTGGGCTGCGACGGTGTAAGAAAATGATTTACAAAGAAAATATCGAACGAAAAATGGATACACGAATCAAAAGATGTGGGATTAATAAACAATCCACATTTGTCTGAGGTCTGTCCACAGAATGGTATTTCTGGAATATGCCGTTATAAACCGTCATTTCAAAATTTAAATCGACGCGCTAACGCGCGAAGAAAAACCCAGGAAAACGACAATTTAGTGACAGGTTGTATATATAAATAACAACCCACCTTTAACGGCCACGTTCTGCCCGGCGCGCCCTACCCAAACCTGGATACAGAAAAGCGGCCGGAGTACCCTCCAACCGCTTTCACCGCTGCATTTTTTGGAAGCACAAACGCTAAGCGTTAATGCCCCACATATCCCGCGCCAGACGCGCAATATGAATCGTCAAATACGTCAACTCATCACGAGTCAGGCTTTGCTTCAGCTGCATCTGCAGTACCAGCAAAACCTTCTGTGCACACGCGTAGGCGCGCGGCGCATCCGCACGAAGAGCCGCCAACAAACTCGGCTGCGACACCTCATCAGCATCCTCCGCGCGATTTGCGGAGGCGCGGCTCGCCCGCACAAACAGGTACCGCAGGTGCGTCACAAAACGTGCCGCACTCATCGAGTCCGGGTCGAGCTTCCGCTCGTAGCTTGCCTCAATAATTTCAAAAACCTGCGCGAAAACCTCGGTCATGCGGAATGCCTGAGACATGTCCGCCGTCGCAAATTGCGCATTGACCAGGTGCAACGCCAAAGGAATAGCTTCGTTCGGGTCCAGCTCAACCTGCAGGCTCTCGCGAACCATCGCCAACACCGTGCGGCCGTACTCCACCTCGCGCGGGTAGAGAACAGTCACCTCCGGGGCGAGCGGATACTGCACCCGCACCCCGTCACGCGCACGAACCACCGCATAGTGCAGGTGATCAGCCAGCGGAAGAATAAACGAGTTCGACAGCTCCAGTGCACCCTCGGCGCGCACCTTCGACTCTAAAAGCGTGGCAATCGACAGAATCTCCGCCGGAATCTCAGACAGAGTCATACTAAGGTGCTCACCCGACATGCCCTGCTCTGGAACAAAGGTCTGCTCCACCGCAGACGGGTCAATCAGCTGACCCTTACGCTTACCAAAAGCAATGCCGCGACCAATCATCACGGACTCCTTGCCGTAATGATCCACCGTGAGGACAACATTATTGTTATAAATACGGCTAATGCGCATGTGTCATCCTCCTTCGCGGGTGTTGGGTCGCCGGAACAGAAACGGCAAAATCAAAAGATACGCAAAGGTGATTGAGTGTTACCTAAGCTAGTACAAATTCTACCGAAAGTTTGAAGCCGTCATGAAGGGGTAATGCGCAAATGCGGGGTAAAGCTGTGTCTCAGCTGTGGTGCGGGCAAGCATTCCATAAGTTTGCGGCTGAAAACCGGCTCCCGCCCCGCCACGAATCCTAAATCGCGATACCCTTAATCACATGAGCAGCAAAGCAACCGAAATCGCAAAGAACCTTCCCGCGCTAGAGCACCCGGACGGTAGTCCCATCCGCGCCCTCGTTGTTGACGACGAAGAGATGCTCAAAGAACTCGTCAGCATGGGCTTGAAAATGATCGGCTGGGAGGTGCAGTCAGCAGGCGACGGCCCCTCCGCGCTCGCGATTGCCCGCGATTGGCGCCCCGACGTGCTCGTGCTGGACATTATGATGCCAGGCTTCGATGGTCTGGAGCTGCTATCCCGTATCCGCAAGTTCTACCCCGAAGTTCCCTGCCTCTTCCTGACCGCTAAGGATTCGGTCGATAACCGTATCGAAGGCCTTGCCGCCGGTGCGGACGACTACGTGACCAAGCCCTTCTCAATGGAAGAAGTGATGATTCGTCTGCACCGCCTGGTGCAGCGCTCCGGTGTTGCCGCCATTGACGACGCTGAGCTGGTCGTCGGCGATCTGGTGCTGAATCAGGATACCCGCGAGGTGACCCGCGGTGGCGAGCAGATTAACCTCACCGCAACACAGTTCGACCTGCTGCGCTACCTTATGGAGAACGCGAAGCGCGTGGTCTCCAAGAGTCAGATTCTCGATAACGTCTGGAACTACGACTTTGGCGGCCAGGCAAATATTGTGGAGCTGTACATCTCGTACCTGCGTAAGAAGATTGACGTGGGTCGCGAACCGATGATTCACACCGTGCGCGGTGCTGGTTACGTGCTGCGTCCCGCTGTATAGTTTTATTCTCTGCTCTTCATATGGCGCGGTATAACACCCGGTTATACCGCGCCATATCAGTTATATTCCGTATTTCGAATATAGAAAGAAAGGATGCTCGTGGGCTCCTACTCACCCGGTGACCCCGCCTCCCCAGATAACGAAGCAACCCGCCCCCTGCGCGCGGGTACCCCCGCACGAGACGGCGCCGCGCCCTTCCGCGGGAACTTCTTCGTGCGCCTCCGTGCCGCCTGGAAGAGCATGCGAAACCCCGAAGCATCCCCCGAAGAACTCGGGTATGTACCCCACATGCGCTCGCGCCTTATCGCCATCCTCGTGACTGCCCTCGGCATTGCATGCCTCATCATCGGCCTGTCCACCTACGTGACCCTGCAGAACTCGCTCTACCATCAGGCACAAAGCGACCTCAAAGAAACCAGCCACCGCGTAGTGCAGCCGCTCTCCCGAGACGGCAAGCGAGAAGAAGTGGACTGTAGCGACCTGCAGAACAGCAGCTCCCTCTTTGCGCCTGGTCAGGCGTCCGGAACTATCATCACCTGCGTGGAATCCGAAGGTGCCGTAGAAATCGCCAGCAAGCTCACCAAGGAGGGCACCATACAAACCCTCTCCGCCAACGACCAGGTAACCCTCGGAACCATGGCACTGAACGCCACCAAAGAAGAAGTCCGAGAGGTCAAGCTGGAATCCGGCCTGTACCTCATCAAAATCACCCCGAAGGCTAATAGCAGCGCCGATGCCCAGGTGGTTGGTATTCCGCTTGCCAACGTACAGCAGACCCTCACCATCTTCGTGATTGTGGTAGCCCTCGGGTCTATTGCCGTGATGGTCGGTGCCGGCGTGGTGGGCTCCTACATTATTCGCGGCACCATGAAGCCCCTGGAGCGAGTCTCCGCGGTGGCAACCGACGTGGCGCACCTGGATCTGGAAGAGCACACCATCTCCTCGGCGGTGCGAGTGGAGCCGAGAGATTCCGACCCGCGCACCGAAGTGGGTGCCGTAGGCTACGCCCTCAATCAGCTACTCGATAACGTGAACTCCGCCCTCGAGGTACGCGAACGCACCGAACATCAGATTCGCGCCTTCATTGCGGACGCCTCCCATGAGCTGCGCACGCCCCTTGCCGCCATTAAGGGGTACTCCGATATGCTCCGCTGGACCGAGCCGCTCAGCGAATCCGGCCAGTCCTCCCTGGCGCGTATCGATTCGCAGACCGAGCGTATGTCCCGCCTCATTGAGGATCTGCTGACCCTTGCTCGCCTGGACGAGGGTCGCGAACCCAAGCTGGAGCAGGTTGACCTGACCGAGCTGGTGCTTGAATGCACCTCCGACATGCAGGCGGCAGCACGCACCCACGAATGGCACCTGAACCTGCCCGACGAGCCGGTTGAGGTTGTTGCCGATCGCTCCCAGATTCAGCGCGTGATTCTGAACCTGCTCTCGAATGCTCGCAAGCACACCGATGAGGGTACGCGCGTGACCGCTGGCCTGGCCGTGGATGCTGCACGCCGTGAAGCCGTGGTGACCGTGACCGATAACGGTCCGGGTATTGCCCCGGACTTCTTGCCGAAGATTTTTGACCGCTTCACCCGTGCCGATAAGGCGCGTTCCGGTTCGGATGGAACCACCGGTCTGGGTCTGGCGATTGTGCAGGCGATTGTGCAGGCGCACGGCGGTTCGATTCAGGTGCAGAGCCAGCCGGGGCATACGGTCTTTACGGTGCGTCTGCCTTTGGAAGCGGCGCGCGCCTAATGCGCCTGCCCTGTAGTTCGCTGAGCGGGTAGCCGGGTGAGTGCTCGAGGGGGTGGGGTGTGTTGTGCGCTCCCCGCCCCTTTGGTGTGCGTTTTTGGGGTGTTATAGTGCCCTGACGTGCCAAAATACTAAATTACTCGTTGAGCAAACATTAAATCTACACTTCAAGCTTATTGCCTTCAGTGCAAATATGTGGTGAATCTAACCCTCAAATAGTTACTCCCGGTGAAACATTGTGCGTATTGTAAAAAGCATGGCTAATCTTGTTGAATCCCCCGCAAACATCACGGACAAGCGTTCCGCCCGCAAGGCAGAGAACCGCATCGCAATCGTTGAGGCAGTAGAATCCCTCATCCTCGAGGGCGGCTACGGCGCCCTCAATGCAGAAGCACTCGCAGAACGCGCAGGCGTCTCCCGCCGCACCATCTTCAACCACTTCGCCTCCGTAGATGACGTGCTGGTCACCCGCATGAACCAGTACTTCAACCGCATCTTCGAAGAATGCGACTTTACCATCTCCGGCGAAAACGCAAGCATGGAAGCCGAAATGCTCTCCATCGCCCGCAAGGTCTTCATGAGCAACACCCTCGAAGAGTACATCGCACCCTTCGCACACCTGCTCTACGCCCTCGAAATGGACAGCCCCGCGAAGTTCGAAGAATACTCGCACGTCATCCTCGAGCGCACCTACGACATCTTCCTCGAACAGTATCTTGCGGCATACCCCGACCTGCCCTACCTGCGCGTGGCAGTCTTCGCCTCCAACCTCTCCGAAACCATCGGTGAAGGCGTCTACTACTACCTCACCCGCGCCGAAGAAATGACGGTCAAGGTCGCAGCAGAAGCCCCCGAAGGCACCCACCCCGAAGCACTCGCCATTGAAGCAATGCGCCAGTGCGTACTCGAAGCACTCGACTACCTGGGTCGTCTGGTCCAGGGCGAATTCGCAAGCTAAGCCCCATAGCGTTAACGCTCAAACACTCTCGCTTCGGGCACCTCATCTGCAGGTGCCCGGGGCGGGGTGTTTTTTGCCCAAAAACAGGCAGTAGCATTCGTAATGCAGAGCAAAACTGCTGGGTAAAACGGCAAGGCAAACACCACACGCGCCCAACCAACTCACCGCTCCCTACTCTTCACTCAACTTCAAAGGACTGAATCATGGCTACATGGCTCTACCGCATCGGTAAAGCCGCCTGTCGCGCATGGACTGTCATCCTCATCTGGGCACTCATCATTGCTGGTGTAGCGGGTGCCTACGCCGCGTTCCACGGCAAGCTTAGCAATACCTTCACCATGCCCGGAACGCAGACCCAGCTGCTCTCCGACGAGCTCGCACAGCGCTTCCCCAGTGCTAACCGCGGCTCCGGCCAGATCATTCTTACGACCGGTGATGTCCTTCCTCCCGACCCTGTTCATCGGTATTCTTTTTGGTCTTGCCATGGATTACCAGATGTTCCTAGTGACCGGCATGTGTGAAGCGTACGTGCACGGCAAGGATGCGGCGACCGCCATTGTGAGCGGCTACAACCATGCGGTGCGTGTGGTCGTGGCTGTCGCAATCATCATGATTTCGGTGTTTGGCGGCTTCATCTTCGCTGACTCGACCATGATCCGCCCGAGGGGCTTCGGTCTGGCGTTCGGCGTGCTCGTGGATGCGTTCATTGTGCGCATGGCGCTGACCCCGGCGATTATGGCTCTGTTGGGGGATAGGGCGTGGTGGATGCCGAAGTGGCTGGATCGCCTCACTCCGAATATGGATGTTGAAGGCGCTGCGCTGAGTGAGAAGATGAGCGAGAAGATTCAGTATGAGCGCGAGTCTGCCGCTACTGACTCGGGTAGCAAGCTCTGGGTCAGAGTAAAGTATTAGTGTGCGTTTGTGCGCTACGGCGCACTCTGAAGACTAATACGAGATGAAAGGGCAGGTGCACGGCGATGAGGAACCGCGCGAGTACCCGACAGTGGATAGGAGGCGTTCTGAGCCGTGTGCCTGCCCCTTTTCTTGTCTTTTTGGGCGGTGGCACGGGTGCACTGTGCCGCGTGCACACTCCCGGCGGTGTGCTGGTGGCGAACCTGCTGGGTTCGTTTACGCTGGGACTGCTGACGATGGTGTGGAACGCCTACGCGCGCCGTGACGGTGAGGAGCGGATTCATTCGTTCCGTCTGCTCTTTGGTGCCGGCATGATGGGCGGCTATACGACGTATTCGTCGATTGCGGCGGTTTTGGCGCAGACGATTTTTCTGCCGTACACCATCAACTACACGTACATGATGTTGGCGGTGGCGGTGCTGCTGGTGGGTGGTTTGGTTGCCGCCGCGGCGGGCATGCTGACGGGTCGTTTTGTGGCGTCCCGCTTGGTGCCCACCCGTGATGTTGAGGAGGGCCGCTAATGTTTTTCGCTCTGATGGTTTTCCTGTGCGGCGGTTTGGGTGCGATGACCCGTTTCTTCTTGGATAAGGTGATGTCGCCTCGCCTGCGTACGGAGTCGTCGATTATTAGCCCGGTGTTCGTGATTAACCTGGTGGGCTCGTTCCTGTACGGCCTGCTGATTATGCCGGTGTCTAATCCTCGCGCGCTGGGGGTGCACTATAACGCCACGGATCAGGTGGCGTTCTGGTGCACGGTGATTACGACCGGTCTGCTGGGTGGGTTTACGACGTTTTCGACCGCTATGGTGGAGGCGCTGACCGCCCGCTCTGAGGGCAAGATGGTGAAGTTCCTGATGCTGTGGCTGGTGCAGGTTGTGGGTGCGATGGTGGCAGCCCTGGCGGGTGCGCTCTTGTTTGTGTTGTTGTTTGGTCGGTATATTGCGCCGGTGTTCCCGCCGGATGTTCTGTACTGACGGCGCCGGCTGTGGTGGTTCTCATGGCATGTTTGGGTGCGTGTACAGCTTTTTCACAGTTTCGCCTAGGGTGAGCCATAGAGCGGTCTTTTACACTGGTGGTGAACGATATGCGGCGGGTATGAATAGTAACCCGCTATATACCACCAAGAATATATGTTAGAACAGGCATATATGCAGGTGGGGTGCGTATAAATCACTCTCACGCCCTAAGGAACACACGGCATGCAGGAACTGCTCAGTAAACATATGATTGGCACCTTCACCATCGAGATTGCGGCGCTTACTATCGCGCTCTCCATCATCGGATTTATTGGTATGCGCCTGCGCGCCAAGAAGACCGGTCGAGCACACAGCATCCGCCAGTACTTGTTAACCGCGTCTTTTGCGCTGTTCCTTGCTTCTATTCTTTCTCTGACGCTGACCCCGATTGGCTCTTCCAATAGCGTCACGAACCCCGAGCTGTACTACCCGCGTTTCTATGTGGGCTGGAGCTGGCAGCAGGCGTGGGAGCTGACTGCCGGCATGGGTCTGCGCCGCTTCGCAACCACCGTGTATGCGCAGCTCTTTTTCAATGTTGCCATGTTCATCCCCTTGGGCTTCTTTACTGCGGGCTGCCTGTGCTGGGGTCTGCGCGCCACGGCTTTGAGTGGCTTCGTGCTGTCGAGCTTCATTGAGTTGAGCCAGTTGACCGGTAACTGGGGTCTGGCGGGCTTCACCTACCGCACTTTTGATGTGGATGACATTGTGAATAATACTGCTGGCGCGGTTCTCGGTGCGGTCTGTATCTGGGTGGTGCGTGCGATTCAGAAGCGCCGCGCGGCTAAGCATGACCGGGCGCTGGCAATGGCTGCCGCCGCCGCGTAGGAGCCTCTGAAAGTCCCCATGTCCCTTCCGTGAGGTAGACGCAACGAACCCCTCATTTTCATAACCTGACCGATATTGTGCAGGTTATGAAAATGAGGGGTTCGCTGTTTTTAGATGAAACCTCGCCGGATAAATCTATTCAGATAAACCCGGCTCGATGAAACCCTAGACAGGGAAGTTCTCGGGCGGGAAGACTACTCGTCCTCGGTCAGTCGGTTCACGACGCGGGTACTGCGGTTGCCCTTCACCTCTTCGGGGAGCAGAATCGGCATGGAACCGGTCGGAGTGTAGGTTGCCGCGCGTGCCGCCGCGGTAGCGTGGGTGTCCTCAAACTCGGGGATAACCTCGGCACTGGGTGCACGGTACAGGTGGCTATTAGCCCACCACGCGAAGAGCAGAACCGCAATCGCCAGAGCGCTGGAGACGAACAGCCACGGGCTGACCTGACCCTCGTAGTAGAGCTTGAAGAACGCGCCACCCATGAAACCGCCGGCAATCGGGCCGCAGATCGGAACCCATGCGTAGAACCAGCGTGAGGTGCCCTTATCGTGGATGGGCAGCAGGGCGTGCATGAGGCGCGGACCGAAGTCACGGGCGGGGTTCAGGGCGTAGCCGGTCTGACCACCCAGGCCGATGACGAGCACGGCGACCATGAAGCCGAAAGCGAGGGGCTTGAGCACGTCGTTGAGGTTGAGAGAGAGTTCCACACCGCCGCTGATGGACGGCTTGAAGTTCACGCCGGTGTACAGTGCCGAGAAGACCAGCATGAACGTGCCAATCATTTCGGAGAGGGCGTTGGTGAAGTAGTTGTGAATAGCGGGGACGGTACCGAAAACGCCGAGCTTAATTTTCTTGTCGGCGGTTGCCTTCCAGTGCGGCAGGTAGTTGAGGTAGACCAGCCCGGCGCCAACCATTGCGCCAAGCATCTGGGCGATGATGTAGCCGGGGACTTTCTCCCAGGGGAATTCGCCGTAGGCTGCCAGGCCGATGGATACGGCGGGGTTGAGGTGGCCGCCGGAGTATGCGTGGGAGGCGTAGACACCGAAGGTGACGGCGAAGCCCCAACCGAAGGCGATGGTGAAGAAGTTGTCGCCGTGGCCTTTGGATCGGCGAAGTTCGACATTGGCGATGACGCCGCAGCCGATGGTGCACATGATGAGCGTGCCGAGGAATTCGGCGAGGTAGGGGCTGATGGTGTACACGGGGTGTCCTTCAGGTAGTGAACTGCGGGTGGTAAACCGGGATTCGGCCGGGTGCGCAGTGCCGAGCGTGAGGTAGGTGTGGTTTTGTGTGGGGCTATGCCGCCCGAGTGGCGTGTTTAACTTTTGGCATCTATGGAACCCTGAATACCCTAGAAGAGCAATACTTTGGTGTTATTTCACCCTTAGACATAAGCGGTTTTTCGGGTTTTTCGTTTAAAAATAAATGTGGAAGATGAGGGGAAAATCGGGCATAGTCCACACCTTGGACTCACTCCCTCAATTCGCGGTTGAACCCATGGAGAAACTCAAAAATAAACCCGCGATCAAACCAACACTCGCCCCCGCCATCAGCACCCGCCTGTCAGCACCCGCCTGCACCACCTGCCATCAGCACAGAATGCCCGGGCACCTCACGGGGTACCCGGACAGTTTCTGTAATTTTTATGCGGCTCTTACTGCGGCTCTTGCGAACCGCGGTGGACTGGCTGTTACGCCGCTACACGGTGATTACACGGCCGCTACACGGTGGCAACATGTGCTACTTGGCGCTCGCCCAGTCGAGAATCGCCCCGAAGAAGCGCTCGCATTCGCTCAGCTGCTCCAGCTCAATCCACTCGTTCGGGGTGTGCGCCTGGGCAATATCGCCGGGACCGCAAATGATGCTCTGCACGCCGGCACGCTGGAACTGGCCCGCCTCGGTGCCGTAGGTGACCTTCTGCGGTGCACCGTAGGTGCCCAGCCACTCGTGTGCCAGGTGAATGAGTGGCGCGTCGTCTTCGGTGCCCAGGCCCGGCACGGCGGCGAGCAACTCGTGCCTCACACCCACGTGGGAGGTGAGGCTACCGGGCTGTGCGCCGGTCAGCTTTTCGGCGCGTGCGGCGCGTGCCTGCAGATCCGGCAGGATCACCTCCGAAAGCTCGCGGTCAATATGCTCCACGAAGGACTCGGTGGTCACCTGCGGCAGGGTGCGCACATCGTACTCCACGACCGCCTGCTCGGCGACGATGTTGTACTGCAGGCCGCCGGTTGCCAGGTTCACGCTACCGGTGGAGTGGGGAATGATGAACGACTCGTCGAACGGGCCTTCTTCTTCCCACCGGTCCGCCATGTCAGTGAAGAAGGTAATGAATTCGCCGGCTGCGGCAACCGCGTTCACGCCGTGGGTGGCAAGGGAACCGTGCTTGGCCACGCCGGTGAAGGTGACGCGACCGCGGTGCGCGCCCTTGTGCGCGGAGATAATGCGCATGCTGGAAGGCTCACCAACAATCGCGTAGTCGGGGGCGAGGTCGCGCGCCACGAACTCCTCAATGAGGGAGGGCGCACCGACGCAACCGATTTCTTCATCGTAGGAGAACGCAAAGTGCAGGGGAATGCGCAGCTTCGCCTCGGCAACGCGCGGCAGCAGCCAGAGCGCGATGGCGAGGAAGCCCTTCATATCGCAGACGCCGCGGCCGTAGGCGCGGGTACCCTCCACGCGCAGGGTGAACGGGTCGGCGTCCCATGCCTGACCGGCAACGGGTACGACGTCCGTGTGACCGGAGAGGATAACGCCGCCGCGGGTGGTGCCGTCAGTGGCGGGAATCGTGACCAGCAGATTGGCGCGGGTGCCGTCATCGTTGTAGGTGCGCACGCCGCTGTAGCCGTAGCGGGCAAATTCGGCTTCGATGAGCTCAATAAGTTCCAGGTTGGAGGTTCCGGAGACGGTGGGGATCGCGATGAGCTTTTCGAGCCAGGGGAGGGATGCGGGCTGGGCGGTTTGAGCCGTCATGACTGTTCCTTCTGAGCTGTGTTGCTGTGCACTATGTTGCTGCGTGCTGTCGTGTGCCGTGTGCGCTTTTACGTTTAGGGTACGCCGCGGGGCGGTATTCCTCGCCTCATGGTCGTCGAATACCGCCCCGTGACCCATGTGCGGGGTTAGATGCTGTAGTTGTTCACGTTCGAGTGGTCACCCAGTGCGTGGAAGTTACGCGAGTGGTAGACCAGCGGGGTGCCTTCGCAATCGTTGCGGACGAACTCTTCAACCTGCGCAGTGAAGACGATTGCGGGACCAGCCTCAACGCGGCTGAGCGGGGTTGCGCGCAGAACGCGGCGTACGCCGTGGACGAGGGGCTCGCCGGTGGAGACGAATTCCCAGGTGCTGGTGTCTGCGAAGCGGGGGTAGTCGTGGGTTGCGAAGTTCTTCGCGATGGTGACATTCTCAGCGTCGAGCATGTGCACGAGGAAGGAGGATGCAGCCGCGATCTTTGCTGCGGAGCCGCTGTTTGCCTTGAGGGAGAAGGCGATGATGGGCGGTTCTGCGGCGACGGAGGTCAGCGAGGAGGCGGTGAAGCCTGCGGGGTCGCCGTTTTCGTCGGTGGCGGTGATGATGGCGACGCCGGCGGGCTGGTGGCCGAAGGCGAGCTTGAACTGCTCGGTGGTGTCGGCGAGGGGTGCCGGTGCTGCAATGGTTTCGGTCATGATCGACCCTTTCTTCTGCGGCTGCGTTTGAGGGTTCGTCCCGATGTGTATGCGTTGGACGACCCTTTGTATAAGGGGAGATATGTTTCAGGGTAAAGCTAATGGGTGCTGAACACCTTATTTATTGCCCTATGTTTCTTAGGTGCACCTTTCATGACGTAGGGCGTGAAATATTACGTCATATTCTTCGCCGGTTGGGAGCGTCCCGGAGGTGTTCTGCGGGGCACCCCGTGAAAGGCTCGGAACGCTTGGTTTTGGGTGCTGTCCCTCTCTCTTCCGCGGGGTTTCGCGGGGGTGATGAGGGATCTAGGGTATCCTTGCTTGGTACGCGAAAGCGCACCGACCCCCGTATTTGAGGGGTTTTCGGGTGCGTGAACTGTGGGGAGAAGAGGGTTAATGAGCTGGTTGGCAACTATTCCGCTGCTACTTTTTGCGGTCGTGTTGGCTTTTGGCCCCGGCTATGCAATGGGCTGGGCGCTGCGTGTTCCCGCACGTCTGCGCGTCTTCCTCTCTCCGCTCCTGTCCTTTGCCCTGGTGGCTGTCTCGGCAATTGTGCTGGGTAAGATTGGGATCGCGTGGAACCTGACTTCCTTCGTGGTGGTCGCGGTCGTGTTGGTGGCTACGGCAGCGGGCCTGATGTGGCTAGTGGGTCGCCGCTGGCCCGCTCTGACCTCCGCAGAGTGGCCGGGTAACGATGTTCCTGTGGCGTGGCCGGTGGTGGGTGCTGTTTTAGGCGGATTCCTGGTGCTGCACATGACCGAGGACATGGTCTACGGACCTGAGGCGTTCTCGCAGAGCCTGGATAACTCCTTCCACATGAATGCGATTCGCTGGATCCAGGAGCATGGCGACGCGTCGAGCCTGACCCTGGGCGCGGTATCTGCGGCAGACCAGCAACCGGCATTTTATCCGGCGGGTTGGCATGATTTTGTGTCCCTGATTTATAGCACTATGGGTACGAGCATTGCGACTGCCACCATCGTGACCGTGTTACTGGCTGCCGGCATTTTGTGGCCCTGCTCGCTGGTGGCGCTAAGCCTGAGCATCCCGAAGCTGCGTCGCCTGCAGGCGTTGGCAATCCCTGCGCTGACCTGTGGTTTTGCAGCGTTTCCCGGTCTCCTCCTGCGTTGGGGTGTGCTCTTCCCGAATCTGCTGGGTTACGCTCTGGTGCCATCATTTGTGGCACTCATGGTATGCCTGGTGCAGGTGATGATGCGCGGCGAGTACGCAGCTCTGCTTTCCCTGTGTCTTGCCGCCCTGGTGGGTGTCGCAGGTCTAGCGCTTGTGCATCCGAACGCGGTGGTGTCTGCTGTGGTCTTTGCTCTGCCGCTGGTGCTGGCCGGGGTGGCGTGGGTAGTGCGCTCGCGCGAGCTGGCCTCTCGCCAGAAGTGGGTGAGATCCGCTCTACTCGGGCTGGTAATTCTTGGGTGTGTGGGTGCCTGGTGGTTCCTGCGTCCTGGCGCATCTGCCAGCAACACGTGGGAGCCTATGCTCACCGAAGGTGAGGCGCTCTACCAGTTCCTCTTCTTGGGCCTGGAGAACGCCAATCAGTTGAGAGATACGTTCAATCCCTCGTATCTGGCCGGTTTCCTGGCCCTGTGGGGCGCGGGGTACCTGCTGTACAAGCACCGCAACCTGTGGCTGATTGCCAGCTGGGTGCTGATTGGTTACCTATGGATTGTGTCCGCCTCGGTGCCGCGCGGCGAGTTCCGCTTGTTGATGGTTGCTCCCTGGTACACGGATCATTTCCGCTTGGCGGCGCTGGTGGTATTCCCCTCGGTGATTCTGGCTGGTATCGGCTTGGGCGGCTTCGTGGAAGGTCTGCTTACCTGGGTTGCGCGCCGCGCGCCGCGCCCGGCACGATTGAAGGTTGCGACCGTCGGCATGGGCGTTGCGATGGTTCTGGTACTGGTAGTTGCTGGTCTTTCTTCGCGTGTACCCTCGGTGCAGGAGACAACTCTGGCGGTATCGCAGGAATACCGAGTGACCCCGACCTCTGTGGTGCTGAATCAGGACGAGATGAACGTCATTAACGAGATCCCGAAGATCGTGCCGAAGGGCGATGTGATCGTGAACAACCCCTGGGACGGTAGCGCCTATATTTACGCGCTGGCAGATCGTCACCTGACGGGATACCACTTCGAGTTTGAGACCTCACCCAAGTACTCGGCGATTATGCACAACCTCAAGGACGCTCGTACAAATCCGGAGGTGTGCCGCGAGGTGAACAAGTACAAGGCCCACTGGTACGTTCACCTGGAGAACCAGTTGAACTTCGGCCCAGACGCACAGAAAAACTACGACGGCCTCGTGGCTGCCATTGGCACGGACGTTCTGACCCCGGTGTACTCCTCGGGGCCGATGACTCTGTATCGCATTAGCGCTTGCGATAATAACTAGTATCTGGCACTTTTGGGCTGCCTGAAGTATTGCGGGGGTGGCGTGGAGACTAGGCCACCCCCGCGGTGCTACTTCGAGCGTCGTTAAGAGAGTACTGATAAGATGTAAAACCGGTATGCCTTTGTGCGCATACTAACTTCCGTATGCCATACACACAAGAGATAGCACCGCATGGAATCAGAGACTTTTACGCAGACCCCTCGGCCCCTCATCATTATGCCCGCGTGGAATGAAGAGGAAGTTATTGGGGGCACAATTGAAGAACTTTTCCGCATGATGCCTGAGGTCGACCTGGTAGTCGTCAATGACGGGTCCACCGACCGCACCTCTGAGATTGCGCGCGCTACCGGCGCTTTCGTGATTGATCTTCCCTACAACATGGGTATCGGTGGCGCTTTGCGCACCGGTTACAAGTATGCTCGCCAAGCCGGATATGATTGCGCGATTCAGGTTGATGCTGATGGCCAGCATGACCCGAAGGGTATCCGCACTGTGCTTGCTGGCCTGGAGGATGTCAACATCTCGATCGGTTCCCGCTTTGCTGAGGCGACGAACTATAAGGTGTCTGGTCCGCGTAAGTGGGCGATGGTGGTTCTGGCCCGTATGTTTACGATGATTTCAGGCGAGAAGTTCACCGACGCCACCTCCGGCTTCCGTGCGGCAGACCGCAAAGCGATTGAGCAGTATTGCGAGCATCTACCTGCTGAGTATCTGGGTGACTGTATCGATGCCTGCGTGATGGCGATTCGTTCTGGCTTGACTGTAAAGCAGGTGCCGGTTGAGATGCGTGAGCGTCAGGGCGGTACTCCTTCTTCAAGCCCGTGGAAGTCTGCGGTGTACCTGGTTCGTTCTTTCTTCTCGTTTGGCATGTCGATGACTCGCCAGAAAACGAATGTGGGGTCTAAGTAAATGAGTGCAAATATTTTCTTCCTTCTCATCGTGGTGGTGATGGAGGTTCTCGTTCTGGCGCAGGTACGCAACCAGAAGATGAAGGAAAAGTACGCCGCACTGTGGCTTATCGTTGGCGTCATCATGATTGTGTTGGCGCTTTTCCCGAAGCTTTTGGATGCCCTCTCGCGTCTGGTGGGTATTGAGACCCCGGTCAACCTGCTGTTCCTACTGGCGATTATTATGCTGATGGGTATCAGTCTGCATTTGACTCTGGCTATCTCGAAGATTACGGATGATATGCGTACCCTCGCTGAAGAAGTTGCGATTATGAAGGCTCTTCAGCGTCAGCCGCAGGGCGCTTCCCGCGCTACGGAGCGAGAGCAGAAGAAACCCTAAAGCCCCTGATTTTTATACGTCTCTACACGTTTGAGCTTGGAGTAATACCTCATGACCGTTGATATTCTGTTCCCCTACTACGGCGACGTTGCCATGATGAAGCAGGCTGTGCTGTCTGTGGTCGGTCAGACCAACCCGGACTGGCGCATGATTGTTGTCGATGACGGCTACCCGGACGACTCGATTCCCGGATGGTTCGAGTCGCTCAAGGATGAGCGCATCACCTACATGCGTAATGAGAAGAACTTGGGCGCGAACGGTAATTACCGCAAGTGCTTGACTTTCGTAGAGAATGACCTGGTCACCGTCATGGGTGCTGATGATGTCATGCTCCCCAACTATGTGCAGTGGCTGGTGGATTCGGCGGCGAAGCACCCCGAGGCATCCATTTTCCAGCCTGGCGTGGTTGTGATTGATGAGAACAACGGCCTGTCGAACACCCTGGTGGAGCAGACTAAGGCGTTCTACCGCCCCAAGGGTGAGGCTGTTCTGCAGGGTGAGGAGCTGGCTACCTCCCTGCTGCGCGGCGCGTGGTTCTACTTCCCGTCCTTGGGCTGGCGTAAGGACGCTATTGTGGGCACCGGCTTCCGTGAGGGCCTGAACGTTGTGCAGGACATGGCGCTGATCCTCGACATTACGATGCGTGGCGGCTCCCTGTACTACGATCCGCAGGTTGCGTTCATGTACCGTCGTCACGGTGGTTCTGACTCGTCCTGGCGTGCCCTGGAGGGTACCCGCTTTGATGAGGAGCGCCGCTACATGAACACTATTGCTGATGAGATGGCGGCTCTGGGCTGGTCGAAGGCTGCCCGCGTGGCCCGTATCCGTTTCTCCTCGCGTGCTCACGCGCTGACTCTGCTGCCGAAGGCAGCCCTGGCGAAGAAGTGGCAGGGTGTTAAGAACCTTGCCGAGCATGTGGTGAAGTAAACCTATATTTGTGTGCGGTGCGTCGTACATCCTGCGGTGGATGTGCGGCGCATCTGCGTATGTAATGATGGTCTGTGTTAGCGGCTAGTGTTGGCGGCTAGGAACGAGGAGGACACCGTGGAAGCCCAAGATACTGTAGGAGCCCAGGACGCCGTTGAGGCTCAGCCTTCGGGCACGGTCACCCGCTACCAGTCCCTGGCGCTTTTGGGTTCGTCCCTGTTGGCGGCGGTCTCCACGCTGGTGGTGACGATGATTGCTCAGCGTGCCCTGAATGGTTCGGAGCTGACGGAGTTCCTGCTGTTTTGGGCGGCGCTTTTCACGGTGACCGGCATTATTACGGGCATTCAGCCGGAGATTACGCGCGCGGTGGGTACGGCACGCACTCGTGCTGTAGCTGACAGGGCTGCATCCGGCGGGGCTGCATCCGGCGGGGTTGCATCTGCTGAGGGTTCCGCGCCGCAGGGCGCTCGCGTGGTTACGGTGACCGCGGCTTTGGGTGCTATCGCTGGTGCGTTGGTGTTGGTGAGCTCCCCTCTGTGGGCGGGCCAGCAGATTCCGCATTCGGCGGCGGTGGGCGTGACCGTTATGGCGGTGGGCGTGTTCCTCTACGCCCTGCAGGCGACTATGAGCGGTGTGACCGCCGGTGAGGACCGCTGGTACCTTTTCGCGGCGGTGGGCGGTCTGGAATCTGCCGGGCGCCTCATCCTCATGCTTGCGGCTGCGCTCATGATTCCTTCCCTTGCCGGCCTTGAGGTGGCAACCGTCGTGCCGATGGGTCTGTGGCTCATCCTGGCGTTCGTGACCGTTTCGGGTCGCCGTCTGTGGGTTGCCCGCGCCGATGTGCCCGCGCGCCGCCTGAGCTTAAATATCCTCTGGTCGTTCCTGTCCTCTGCCGCCGCGGCGGTGCTGATGATGGGCTTCCCGAACGTGCTGAAAGCGAGCGGCGCCGCGGAGAGCGAACCGGTCGTGCTGGGTACCCTGATCCTGGCGATTTCCATTACCCGTTCGCCGATCATGATTCCCCTGCAAGCGTTCCAGGGTGTGGCGGTTTCTGCCTTCTTGAAGCAGCGCCACCGCCCCGTAGCGGCGTTCATTAAGCCTGCCGCCGCAGTGGTGGCTGTGGGCGCTGTGGGCGCGTTGGCGGCGTACCTGGTGGGTCCGCTGCTGTTCCGCCTGATTTACCCGCCTGCCGCAGGTGCAGAGTCCGCGTACGAGGCGGTAGCCTCCGGCATCACCCTGGGCGCGCTGGTCTTCGCCTCGGCACTGCTGGCGCTCATGACCCTCTCGGGCAATATGGCCCTCGCGGTGAACCAGCACCGCATCTACCTCGCCGGTTGGGTGGTTGCCGCGGTGGTGACCTTGAGCCTGGCGTTCTTGATTCCTGCGCCGCTGGTGCCGCGCGCTATTGTGGCGTTGGCGGTCGGCCCGGTCTGCGGCTTTGTGGTGCACATGGTGGGTGTATCTGTCACCGCCCCCAAAGGATAATCCTGCATTAAGAATGCCCCTCGGCTGACATTCAGCGGAGGGGCATTCTCTGCGTAGCGGCTAGGCTGCAGACTGGACTGTAGGCTTCTTACCCGAAACCAAAGGGTTACGGCCGAGAGCCATGGCCCGCTTCTCAACAAAGGTCCAAGAAAGCCATGCTAGGCCGAAGGTGATGATGGCGTCGAGGATGATATTAACTGAGATTCCGAGGGAAACGCTTCCCAGGAGTACAAGAATCTGTTGTACCGGCCAGGCGTAGATATACACGCCGTAAGAGATATCGTTGGTTTGCCCCAGAGGAACGTTAAGACAGGTGCCCAGGGCAATAATTCCGAAGGCCAAAACAATCTGAGTCCACTGCATAATGTTGGCGTGAGGAACGAGCCAGGTGAAGTAGAACCCGGCGAGAGTACAAATTGTAGCCAGGAGCGGAGTGATTACCGGACGGAGCGTGATACGGCGGCTCACGAGGTAGAGTAGAGCCCCGGCAAAAAAGAAGGGGTAGAGGCGTGCTGAAGCCTTGAGGTTTCTAGGGTCGAGGCCCAGCGCCCAGGTCATCCAATCGTAGCCAAGTACCTGAATGAGTACGTAGTAGCTGAGGCTCACAAGGTAAGCGAGAGGAATAAAAACCTTTAGGTGCCGGCGAATGAACGGAAGATAGAAGATGGGGAGAAGTAAAAGGTAGCAGAAGAACTCGTATTCTAGCGTCCATGCTGAACCGTTCCATGAAGGGGAGGTAAACGGCACGTCGGCCGGTCCGTTAAAGAGTCCGTACTGCAATTGGGAGAGATCCCAGTTGTTGCGGAAATATAAGATGGCGTTGGGGATGTCCCAACCCATGGGGGCGTGGCCTGTGAGGACGGAGAGCGTTCCACCAATGAAAATTACAAAAAGGATGGAGACCCAGTAACCGGGGAAAATACGCAAGATACGCTTCACCAGATATGATCCCGCGGAACTCCGGTAGGCGCTGTGCGCAATTAAAAATCCCGAGATGGCGAAGAAAGCATTGACTGCAAAATCGCCAAAGACATAGAACTCTTTCCACAGGGGGTTTTCATCAACCTTTACCCCCGCCACAATGTAGGGCGTGTGGGAGAAAATCACAAAGGTCGCGAGGACTAGGCGAATGAAGTTGAGAGAATTTGGCCGCTCAAAAACGGCGGAATAGAGAGACGGATACTCCGGTGCTGTATGTGCCATAAGTTTCTAGGGGATATGTGGATGAATATGCAATGTGAGTGCAGCGTTGGGTTAGCGCAGAGATAAAACCGAGAGTGAGAATCCCCGTGCTTTGTTCCAGCAGATATATGACTAACGCTTAACGTCAAAGTGTCTGGGATTAGAGGTTGTAAACCCGTTTAATGTAAGCGCCGTAGAGCCTGCGGTAGAGCGCCGGGCTGACCTTGAGGAGCAGGCCCGCAGCGCCAAAGACGGGGCGGCGGCGCAGGGCGAGGAGCGTATCGCCGAAGCTGAAACCGGCACGGCAACCCGCCAGCACAGCCGGCGCGCTTTCACCGCCCACAATCAGCGCCTGCTGCGCGTTATTCAGGTACGCAATAACCCGGGCAATCGTCAGCGCCTCCTGACCGGCAGACAGATGATACGTACTCGTACGCTGAAGGGATTTCGCGAAGTAGTCAAGAAGGCGACGGGTCTCAGACAGAGGAGTAATACGGCTCCAGGTCAGGCTTCCCGCGCTCACCGCGTACGCGTACAGCGGCTCATCAATGACGGTCACGCTCTGCGCTCGCAGGTAGCAGTCCAGTAGCGCGCATTCGTCCTCAGCACGTTCAATCTGGGGGTACCTGACGTTCTCAAATAGTTCGCGGCGAATAATCTTATCCCAGGCGTAAGGAGACAGCTGGTCCTTGAGCAGGGCGAATGCCGCTTCCTGGCCGGTCAGCGTGCCGGGGGTGCCCTTGAGGCGCTGGGTGGTCGAACCGTCGGTCGCCACCATGTTGTGGGCGCAATTGACCACCTGCGCCCCCGTACGCTCCGCGTGGTGGTGCAGGCGCTCCAGGAAAGTCGGGTAGAGAGCATCATCAGAATCGGGGAACGTCACCCACTCGCCGCGCGCCTCGTCCAGGCCCTGGTTACGCATCGCGGACAGGCCCTGATTCTTGGGGTTATTGAACACGCGCACGCGCTCATCCGGGTTCTGCTGCAGATACTCTGCAATCAGTTGCGCCGAATGATCCGGGGAGCCGTCAATCATGACCAGAAGCTCAAAATTGGGGTCGGTCTGCGCCAGCACCGACTCAATCGCCGCAATGACGGTGGAGGCGGTGTTGTAGACCGGCATGATAACGCTAGTGCGGGGGACAGAAGTCATCAAGAGCTAAGACCTTTTGAGAGAACGATAAGAGAACGAGTATTACATTCCGTAGGTGCGTTTAATATAGGCCCGATAAATGGGGTAATAGATTGCGGGTAGGTACTTGAAGAGTGCTCCCGCAATCCCAAAAACAGACCCGGAGGAAATCGCCAAATACAGGGTGCGGGGCGTGATTTCTTGACGGCATTGACGTAGGAATTCCTGACCGCCTGAAGGGTTCTGACGTAGAACGCTATTGCCGCTATTGACAAAATTAATGATGCGCGAAATCGCGAGGGCGGACTGGACCTTCCTACTAACGTGGGGGAAGCCTACCGTTGCATCCACGTAATCCATGAAGGCGACTAAATCTTCGAAGGGAGGAGTTGAACCCCAGGTGATAGATTCGGGGTTCACAGAGTAGAGGTTGAGGGAATCGGGGATAACCTTCAATGCGCGGGCTACGGTACAGGCTGCAATGCTGTATCCGGCGTCTTCCACTCGGTTAAAGAGAGGAAATTGGATGTCTTTGAGAGGGGCACGACGAAAAATTTTGTCCCATGCAAAGGGCGCGATGCGGCTGCTAAGAACCCGTGCTAGCGCGTCATCACCGCTAAAGGTGCCTACCTCGCCCATGAGACGGTACTGGGTTGATCCGTCAGGGTAGTAGATGTCGTGGGCACAACCGACGACATCGACATCGTCGGTAGCTGCAGCGTGCATGACTTCTAGGAAGTTGGGCTTGTATGCGTCGTCAGAGTCGAGGTAAGCGAGCCATTCGCCGGTCGCATGGCTAATTCCAACGTTGCGTGCACCGGCCAGCCCAAGATTTTTTTCATTAAGGTGGTACGAGATGCGTGGGTCCTGGAGTTTCTGGAGATACTCCTGAATTACACGGTGAGAATCATCTGGGCTTTGATCGTTGATGATGATGAGTTCAAAATCCGGGTCGGTTTGAGAGAGTACGGAGTCGATAGCCCGAACTACAGTGTTTGCGGTGTTGTAGACCGGCATGATAATGCTGGTGCGGGGTGACGGCATAGTACCTCTTCGAAATGCGGCGGATGGAACTACATACAGGTACATCATACGGTGGGGGTGGTGGGTAATCGAAATATGTTCCACCACCCCCACGATATATGACGGACCTACTGGTGGGGAGGAATATGCGTAGTATTGTGGGGCTTGCGAGTATGGTCGGTGTTAGCCCAAGCCATCCACAAACCCCAGAGGGCTATCGCGAGACCAGCCCACACACTTGCCTGCTCCTGCGTAAGGATTCCGTATGTCTGCAGGACGGCAGTGGTAGCCGGAATAACCGCGTATAGTTGCTTACGCCATCCTGGACGGTGTCTAAGCACGGCGCTTTGACTTTGCGAGCTTCTCGATATCTTCAATACGCTTAGCAATGAGAATCATCTGATGATCGAACCATTCCACAACGGTTCGAGTGTTGACAGTAGCGTTGCCAAATTTAGCAACCGCAAGATTACCTTCTCGAACAAAGGGCTCGTTATACACATCGGTTAGGGCTCGATGTGCTGCGCGGTAGGCGGATGCTTCAGAAATAGGTGCCATGATAATCTCCTTGGCGGTTGGGCAGCTATGATAGCTGCGGTTTAACAGATAACCCCGCCAGGATAAAACTGACGGGGTGAACTACAGCAGTGAAATAACAGCTTCCTACGGTAGCTTTATCTGCCCGGGAAAATGATGTAATCCTACTGGAACGGTTACCTATTTTCACAGGCAGAAGTTTAATGGGGACGATATTAGTCCTGGCTATGAAGTAGCAGGGCTAGGGCCTTCATGCCTTCTAGCCCTTCCCACACAGCAGAGCAAGAACGACAAGATGCCCTTTCAGTGGTGTAATACAGTGCGGATCGGCGTATTGATGTTGAACCGTCGCAGCTTGTTTTCATGACTTCCTGCTCCCCGCAGTTAGGACAAAATCCCTGCAAATCATGACTGGGATGGCGCAACGCAACAATGGCCCGAATCCAACTGGTCGTCGTAGCCAACGCCTCATCATGAAGCTCCTGATGTAGGTGATTGCGAATCCATGCAGAAACCTGATTTTTCAGCGGTGCACCTGGGAATGAGGGCATAACAACGGAACGAATAGACTCTTGAACTTCTAACGCATTAGCAGAAATAGGTATGCGACATCCAAAGCGGCTGGCGCTAGATGCTCCTCCAGTACGTGAACCACCGGCGACATAATCTGCCAACTCGTCCAATAATGCCTGGTGGCGTGGAATACGGAACTTTGCGCGGTGCAGACATTGACGGTCTGCGTCCTTCACTGGCGTGCCCACGGTTAGAGCGATCAGATGCTGTTGTAGCTGATCGCTAGACGAAATGGTAGCCATAATGATGTAGCCTCTCTGCTAAATGAGTGAATTATTGATATCCGCTACAGTGCGGAAGGTGTGTGGACCATAGTGTTGGTCATACATGGATTTGCCCTGCTTCTGCTTCGTGGCAGCGAAGTTGAAGCATGCGACAGACGCTTTCTCCGTGTGTGTAGGAATGATGCTAGGCTGGCATCATGGACGACCAATTCATCTTGTTCGCTCTTCTTACCGATTGGAGCTACTCCAGTGTCCTGGTGCTCGTTCTGTCGCTTCAATTGCCGGTAGTGCTTGCGGCACAAAGGATACCCAGCATGTCGAGAATCCTCATCTATTGGCTTCTCACAACGCGTGCAATGAGAAAGCGGAAGAAAAAGAACCGGATTTGCTCGCGAAGGGTAAATTCGCTGCTTTGAAGTTCGTCGAGCTCTAGGATTGACAGGAAGATAGACCCGCGGTGAATCAAGAGGGACAGTGCCTCGTGGAGCGTGAATACATGCACGACAGATGGAATAGATAGGATTCCACTGATTCTCTATTACGAGCGGTTGCCCGTAGTTCTCCGGGCGTACACTACTTGCCGGTAGAGAGAGACCTGCCGTACGCCAACACCGAGGGCATATTGAACGCCCCTGCATTAGATAGGGACTATCGTGCGTCTGTATAGCACGGCGCCGCGCCTGGCAGGTGCGGCAGTCCTCTCTATAGGAACTGGTTGGCTCCCTGCATCCTGCGCAGGGACGGGGTAGGTGTTTCATGGTTTCTCCTGAATACTATGCCTAGTCAAAAGAGTAAACAGATACTTTTCAATGTTCTAAATCGCCCTTTAATATTTAGGTTAGGGGGGGGGGTGTACTTGAAGGTAGATGAGGCTATTTAATCCGTAAATCAACTTATATTGGTTTATTTATCGATAAATATTCATTAGGTGAAATTTTGTGATTTATTGAATGCGTTATATTTAAAGTTTTGTAGGTGTTTGGGGTAGGGCCTAGAGACCCTACCCCAAACACCCTGATGGTTATCTCTTTTGTTCCAGTAGATAAATCTAACTAGAGCGCACGCACAGCTTTTTCTGCCTCGTCGAGACGCTGCTGAAGGTACAACATGGAGTTGTCGAACCAGTGAATCACGCCGCGCAGGCCAGTGAGGCGGTTGCCGAATGCCTTTTCTGCGAGCTCTCCCTTGCGGATGAAACCTTCATCATAGATTGCATTCATCGCATTCTTAGCTGCGCGATAGATAACCTCTTCTTCGTTCACTTCTGCAGGGGGACGATAAATCGTGATTGCAGGAGAACCGTTATACACCCAAATCGTGTCGTGCGGATTGATGGAAATGCCATTGTGGCCAGCGTTGCAATGGATAATCGTGTCGTGGTCATCATAGAAAATGCCGGTGTGACCAGCTGCGCCGTTGGTGTATCCACGGCGACCCCAAATAAACACGTCGCCACGTCGTGCCGGGTAATTACCCGATGCATCCGGTCGAACCTGAGTCCAGCCGTTACTCTCCAAATCGTGGAAAAGCGTTTCGGTATTACCGATGGCAATATTCTGCGGGAGCAGGCCAGCATCTCGCAGTGCAAAGTAAACTGCAGATGAGCAGTCATAAGAATGCGGGCCAGTTCGATAATTCATCGAATAGGTCACCTTGCCCTTACGCTGCTCCATCCATGCAATCGCCTGATCAATCTTGGACATAATAAAATCCTTTCGGATAGGCAGTAGCCCCGCACTATGAACCTCCCGGGAAGTCCATAGTTCGGGGCTACCGCAAATGAATTGGACACTAAAAACGCCGACCAGCTTTATCTTGGTCGGCGTGACTGCTCGGTAGGCACACTCCTGCCGAGGTGATATTCACTTTACGTGGGTTGGGATGCGAAAGTCCTGTCGCGCATTTTTGAAATTACAAATTTCTTTATCGCTTATGAACTGACTGGGGTTGGAGCTGGAGGTGTCCGTCCGCTATTACTACTTCAAACCTTGGGAACTTAGGTAACCCTATGGAAAACAGGCGGTGCGCTCCCTACACTGGAAGGGCACATTGACAGACCGCACAGGCCGCCTACACCGCGGCCCCACCCCTCCCAACGGGTATATCACCGAAGGAGCCACCCCATGAGCCGACGCACCGACGCGCCCGCCCGATCACCACGACGAGCCGCCCTCGCCAGCTGGATAGGCTCCGCACTCGAATACTACGACTTCGCCGTCTACGGCACCGCCGCGGCCATCGTGCTCAACCGCATCTTCTTCCCCGAAGACACCGCCGCCATCGGCATCCTCAAGTCCATGGTGGTTGTGGGCGTCGCCTACGTTGTGCGCCCCTTCGGCGCCATGATCGTTGGACCCCTCGGTGACCGCTACGGCCGCCGATTCGTCCTGATGCTCACGCTCTTCCTGATGGGCTTTGCCACCTTCGCAATCGGTTGCCTGCCGACCTACAGCGAGGCGGGTATCCTCGCCCCCACCCTGCTGGTCATCTGCCGCATGATTCAGGGCCTCTCCGCCGCCGGTGAGCAGGCAAGCTCCATCTCCATCTCCCTGGAGCACGCCAATGAGCATCAGCGCGCCTTCACGACCAGCTGGACCCTGCAAGGCACCCAGTTCGGCTCGCTGCTGGCAACCGCCGTGTTCATTCCCTTCGCCGCTCTGCCGGACGAGCACCTGCTCAGCTGGGGCTGGCGCGTGCCCTTCTGGCTCTCCGCCTTCGTGGTGGTGACCGCTTGGCTGATTCGCCGCACCCTCTCCGAACCGCCCGCCTACCTGCAGCGTGAAAAGCTCACCGAATCCCCGCTCATGCTGGTCTTCAGGCACTACAAGCGCGTCGTGCTCACCATCGCCGTGTGCGCCATGGTCAACACTGTGAACATGGTCTTCACGACCTTCGCGCTGTCTTTCGCCACCAAGGGTTACGGCCTTGACCGCAGCACCATGCTGCTGGTGCCGGTCGCCTCCAACACTCTCGGCCTGATTGCGATTCCGCTCGCTGCCATGCTTGCCGACCGGATTGGTCGTAAGCCCGTGTTCATTACCGGTGCGGTTGCTTCGTCCCTGGTGATGTTCCCGTACCTCGGCGCGATTACCGAGGGTAACTGGGTGGGTATCTTCACCTACGGCGTGCTCATGCACGGTGCGCTGTACTCCATGGCGAACGGCGTGTGGCCCGCCTTCTACGCGGAGATGTTCCCGACCCGCGTGCGCGTGACCGGCCTGGCGTTGGGTACCCAGATTGGCTTCGCAATTTCTGGAGGCGTGGCGCCCGCCGTGGCGACGAGCCTCGCCGGTGCCGACCTGCATAACGCGGTGCTGCCCGCCGTGTTCACGGTCGCCATGTGTGTGCTCGTGGCGTTGGGTGCGCTGACGGCTCGTGAGGGGTACAAGAAGTCCCTGGCTGAGCTGGATGCATAACCCGAACAATATATTCCGTATATAGAATAAATACAGGTGGGATTGGATAGTTAGCTATCCAACCCCACCTGTATGTTTAACCTTCTAAGCCCCCTGCTGAGCCGCAATCAGCGCCTCAAAATGCGCCGCCATACGCTCAGCGTTCGGTTCCAGCCCGGTGAAGAGACGGAACGCATCCACCGCCTGACCCACCGCCATATAGCCGCCCGTCAGCACCTCGCACCCGGCGGCACACGCCGCGCGCACCAGCTGCGTCTGTTGCGGCAGGTAGATGACGTCCGCAACCCACAAACCCTCATGCAACACCCCGGCGCTCAGCGCCGACTCGCTCAACGGCATACCCGGATGCACGTGCATACCCACCGGGGTTGCGTTCACCAAACCCTGAGCTTGTAGTAGAGCTTCAATCAAGCGTTCATCGTCGCTCAGCACCTCGATTCGGGTCTGCGGGAAGAGCCCACCCAGCTGCTCCGCAAGCCCCTGCGCCTTCGCCGCGTCACGCTCAAAGAGACTCAGGCAGCGCACCCCCAGGCGGCACAGGGCGTACGCCGTGGCGCTACCGGCACCGCCAGCGCCCAGCTGCACCACGTGCTCCAGGCGCGCCGGATTCTCCGCCACCTGCGGCAGGCCGCGCTTCAATCCCGCAATGAACCCGGAGTAGTCCGTGTTATCGCCGTAGAAGCTGCCGTCCTCGCCAATCACCACGCAATTGACCGCGCCCAGGGCGCGTGCCGCATCCGACAGCTCGTGCAGGTGCTCCATGACCGACTGCTTGCACGGGTGCGTGATATTGAAAGCGTTAAAGCCGAGCAGTGCCGCCGCATCCAGAAGCGCCGGGGCGGAGGAGCCATCCAGGTTCAGGGCGTCCAGGTCGACGGGGCGGTACAGGTAGCGCACCCCGTGCGCGTCCGCTTCCGCCTCATGCATGGGAGGGGTCAGGGAGGAGGTGATGCCGTCACCAATGAGACCCACCAGGAAAGATTCAGTACGCAAACTCATAGTTTCACTGTACGTGTCCATCCCTCAAGATGCACCTACTTTCTTGAACCCGTACCAAATGCGTGCTGGATTTGGGAAGAAGATAAAAATAATTTCTACGCCCACAAGAGCGATATGTCTGACAGAAACATCTCGAAGGTATAAGCTTGGTATAAGTGCTCGCGCGCCACGGCGCGCACATGAGACCACACAGACACCGTCACAGTGAAGTGATACCGATATTCGGAGGATAGATTGTCAATGACTGACAAGGCTATGGCACACTTCGCTGGCGCCGATGCATGGGTCGAGCAGTATTTCCTGAACAGCCCCGAAGATGAGCGTGAAGAGTTCACCCCGGCAGAGTTAGAGGATTTGGCTCGCACCCACCGTGCGCTGGCTCAAATCCGTCTGCCCAAGACCGCTGTCGTTGCCGCACGCAACGACGAGTACAACACCACCCTGTACGTCGCGACCGACGACATGCCGCACATCGTCAGCTCCCTAACCGCATGCCTTGCCGCGCACTTTGGTGGTTTCGTCACCATTCTTCACCCCACCTTCCTCGCTGAACGCGGCCCGGACGGTACCCTCCTGAGCCTGCGCGGCACCGGCATGCGCGGCAACCTCGCCAGCGGCGACCCCGCCACTCTTGGCGTGCCCTCCCTGAAGCTCAGCGAGAACGCCCCGGCGGATACCACTGTCGCTATTGAATCCTGGATTGCGGTTCGTCTGACCCGCTACCTCACAGAGGAAGAGCAGCGCCGCTGCGAGAAGGAAGTTGAGCGCGTCCTCGCTGACGTTCGCGCCTGCCACACCGACCTGGATGCCATGGTCACCCGCGTTTTCGACCTGGCGCAGTCCATGTACGACCTGCGCGGCGCAACCCTGGGTCACGGCGAGGAATCCTACGCCGCCAACCCGCGCGGTGTGGAGCCTGCCTCCCGTGTGGAGGTGGCACAGGACTTCCTGCGCTGGCTGACCCGCGGCAACTTCGTGTTCATGGGCGTTAAGGAGCGTGTGCTGGACGGCACCTCCGGCGCTATTTCGCTGGTGGACCGCCCCGGTTCGGCGCTCGGTATTCTGCGCACCACGGAGGGTAAGAGCCGCATCCCCCTTTCGGGCGAGACCCTGGAGCGCGCCCTGTTCCCGCGCCCCCTGTACATCACGAAGGCGAATTCCCGCTCCACCGTCGCACGGAACGACTACCTGGACTACATTGGTGTGCGCCGCTTCGACCTGAACGGCCGCGTGATTGGTGAGTACGTCATTCTGGGTCTGTTCACCCGTCAGTCGTACGCGCTGCCCGCCATTGAGACTCCGCTGGTGCGTGAGCGTATCGCGATGGTGCGCCGCCGCCTCGGCTACCACCCCGGTTCTTACTCTGACAAGGCGCTTCTGGGTGCCTTGGAGGATTACCCGCGCCTGGAGCTGCTGCACGCTTCTGCTAATGATCTGACCGATACGTTCGGCGGCATCATGGGCCTGGAGGAGCGCCGCAAGACCCGCCTGTTCCTGCGTGCCGACCAGTTCAACCGGTTTATTTCCGCCGTGGTGTATCTGCCTCGGGACCGCTACAACACGAACGTGTGCTCCCGTATCCAGCAGGTGTTCCAACAGGAATTTGATCTTAGTGCCATCGACCATGAGGTGTACCTGTCCTCCTCATCGTTGGCGCGTCTATTTTTCCGCATTCGGCTCACCAACCCTAATGATGTGCCGAAGACGGATCATCAAGCTCTCGAAAAGCGACTGCAAGAAGCCGCCCGCTCCTGGGTGGAAGCAACCGCAGCTGCTATTGAGGCATGGAAACCCGGAGCGGCAGGCCGCCGACTCGCATCAGCCTGGGCAGATGCGACTAGTGCAGCCTACCGAGCCGATTACACAGTAGAACAAGCAATCGAGGATATCGTGATTCTTGAATCTCTCTCGGGCCAGAAGCCCGCCGCAATCAAGGTTGAAGCCGGCGAAGCCAACACTACCCGACTGAAGACCTACCTGTCCGCACCTCACACCCTCACCGAGCTTCTGCCGGTTATGCAGAATATGGGTCTGGTCGTTGTTGATCAGAAGCCCTACGAGTTCAAGCCTGAGGATGGCGAAGACTACGGCTACCTCTATGACTTCGGAGTTGAATTCCCCGAGGGCGTGGACGCAAACACTGTGGCTTCCCTTTACGAGGATGCCCTGAACGCCTACCTGCTCGGTGAGCGCGAGTCCGATACCCTGGACCGCCTGATCCTGGCTGAGGGCCTGACCTGGCAGGAAGTACGCCTGTTCCGTGCCCTGAACCACTACCTGATTCAGCTGGGCCTGGGCTACACCCCGTCCTTCATGTCGAACACCCTGCTCGCTAACCCGGCCATCACCAAGCACCTGGTCGAGTTCTTCGAGATCAGCTTCGACCCGAACAACGGCCTGAACGACGAGCAGCGCAACGCACGCCGCGAGGAAATCGAAGCAGCACTGGCTGAGGAACTGAACCAGATCCCCACCCTGGACGCTGACCGCTACCTGCGCTCCCTCGGCAAGGTTATCCGTGCTATCCTGCGCACCAATGCATACCTTACTGACCGCCCCGCACTCGCATTCAAGGTGGCACCGCAGGAGATTGACTTCGCACCCCTGCCCCGCCCCAAGTTCGAAATCTTCGTCTACTCCCCGCGCGTTGAGGGTGTTCACCTGCGCTTCGGTAGCGTCGCACGTGGTGGCCTGCGCTGGTCCGACCGCCGAGACGACTTCCGCACCGAGGTTCTGGGCCTGGTCAAGGCACAGATGGTGAAGAACTCCGTCATTATCCCCACCGGCGCGAAGGGTGGCTTCTTCCCCAAGCAGTTGCCCGACCCCGCTGTGGATCGTGACGCATGGATTACCGAGGGCCGCGAGTCCTACAAGGTCTTCATCGGCTCCCTGCTGGACGTCACCGACAACCTTTCCGTTGGCGCTGACGGCTCCGAGACTGTTGTCCGCCCCGAGGGCGTTGTAGCACGCGACGCTGACGACTACTACCTGGTGGTTGCAGCGGATAAGGGCACTGCAGCATTCTCCGACACCGCAAACGCAATCAGCCTGGAGCGCGGCTTCTGGCTGGGCGACGCCTTCGCATCCGGCGGCTCCGTCGGCTACGACCACAAGGCAATGGGCATCACCGCACGCGGTGCATGGGAGTCCGTCAAGCGTCACTTCGCTGAGCTTGGCCACGACGCTCAGACCGAAGAGTTCACCGCAGTCGGCATTGGCGACATGTCCGGTGACGTGTTCGGTAACGGTCTGCTCCGGTCCAAGGCAACCCGCCTGGTCGCAGCATTCGACCACCGCGACATCTTCCTGGACCCGAACCCGAACGCGGCAGTGTCCTTCGATGAGCGTCAGCGCCTGTACAACCTGCCCCGTTCCTCCTGGCAGGACTACAACCGCGACCTGATTTCCGCCGGTGGTGGCGTGTACTCTCGCGGCCTGAAGTCCATCGAGATCACCCCCGAGGTGCGCGAGGTTCTGGACCTGGACGAATCCGTCACCGAGCTGGCACCGACCGAGCTGATCTCTGCCATCCTCAAGGCACCGGTCGACCTGATCTACAACGGCGGTATCGGCACCTACGTGAAGGGCTCCACCGAGACCAATGCACAGGTAGGCGACAAGGCTAACGACGCACTGCGCGTCAACGGCAAGGACCTGCGCGCCAAGATTGTTGGCGAGGGCGGTAACCTCGGCTTCACCCAGCTGGGTCGTATTGAGGCTGCACTCAACGGCGTTATCCTCAACACCGACGCAATCGACAACTCCGCAGGTGTGGAAACCAGTGACCGTGAGGTCAACATCAAGATTCTGGTGGACCGCCTCGTTGCACACGGCGAACTGCCCGTTGAAGAGCGTGCTTCCTTCATTGAGTCCCTGCAGGACGAGGTCGGCGGCAAGGTCCTCGAGACCAACGTTGAGCAGAACGTGCTACTGCAGGGTGAGTTCCACGGTTCCTTCCTGGGCCTCAACCTGTACAAGCGCCTCATGCACGACCTGGAAGAGCACGCCGGCCTGAACCGCGCCGTCGAGTTCCTGCCCACCGACGAGGAGCTGGATGCACGCCTGGAGAACACCGGTGAGCGTCTGACCCGCCCCGAGCTGTCCGTACTGGCTGCGTACGTGAAGATTTACCTCACCCACGCACTGGAGCAGACCGACTTCGCGGACGACCCCTACCTGGAAGGCGTTCTGCGCAGCTACTTCCCGGCAGCACTGGTTGAGCGTTTCGGTCAGCACCTGGACTCGCACCCGCTGCGTAAGGAAATCATCTGTACCCGCGTCGCTAACGAGCTGGTCAACATCGGCGGTATCACCTTCGCATACCGCGTGATGGAGGAGTTCAACGTCGGTATCGATTCCGTCGCACGCGCCTTCATCGTCGCACGCGAGCTCTTCGAGCTGGGCACCGCAGCTAAGCTGCACCGCGAACTGCCCCCGAAGACCCCGCTGGATGCATGGTTCACCGTTCTGCGCGACAACCAGCGCATTATGGACCGTGCAGTCCGCTGGTTCATCACCGAGCGTGGCGTGGTTGCTGGCACCAGCATCTCTGAGCTGCTGGAGATCTTCGGCTCCGTTGTCGAGATGCGCCGTAACTTGCCCGAGTACCTCTCCGGCGCCTCCCGCGACCGTGTTCGTGCAAAGCGCGACGCAGGCGAGGCATGGGGCCTGCCCGAGGAACTCATCGTTATCTGGATCCGCGGCTTTGAGGGCTACGCCCTGCTGGACGTTATCCGTGCGGCACGCGACCATGACTTCGAAGCAACCTCGCTGGCACCGGTCTACTTCGCAACCTACAACCGCTTCACCGTGGACGAGCTGCTCGGCCTCATCTCCGACCTGCCCCGCAACGACCGCTGGGAGATCCTGGCACGTCAGGCACTGCGCGGCAGCCTCTACGAGACCGCAGCAGAGCTGGCACTGTCCGTAGCAGAGGGCGCCAAGGGCGACTTCTCCACCGTGGAAGGTGCACAGCAGGCTCTGGAAACCTGGGTTGAGGAGCACCCGACCCGCGTCGGCAACATCGACCGCGTTCTGAAGGAGATTCGCGAAGCTGCTCCCGACGCATCCGGTCACCCGCGCCTGGCTGTAGTGTCTGTGGCACTGCGTACTCTCTCGAGCGCATCCTAATCAGCTAAGACCCTTACGGGTCGCCGCTTAGAGCATCCCGGTTCCCTCCAATCGGAGGGGCCGGGATGCTTTTGTGCAGGGGGGAAGATGCCGCAAACTCTGTGCAGAAAAACCTCCTCTGACAAGGAGCGATACGTTTTTACACTAAATGCAGTGTGGGAATGTGCTCTAAATTCCGCCAAATATCAAGTAGAGGGTTAAGGAAACCAAAGGTTTTAGTTGATATATGCCGTATATTGATTCACGGCGGCATCAGCGCAAGCCATGGGGACCCGGCACTTCTTGGCATGACGAGTCTTCCCCTGGCGTGTCACACGGTGCTGTTCAAACACACTGCCCCTAATCTTTACGATTATCGACTGAAAGTCTGCAAGATTGTCTACCAACCACGGTACTGAGGAAAAAAGCAACAGCGCATGGCGCCTCCTCATTAACTTTCTGCTTTACGTCTCTCCGGTCGTCCTGCTGACCACCGTCTTCCCCATGGTCACCCCGACCATTAACCGGTACAACCTCGACGGCGTGCCCCTAATCCAGGTGATTCTGGCAGCGTCCATTACCGTTCCTTGGCTCAGTCAGGCAGCCTACCTGCCCCTTTACCGTGCTATCCAGATGGAGCACAAGAAGATTGCGGACGCCCGCGAAGGCCTGCGTATTCATGCTGAAACCTTTGAGCACCAGCTCAAGCGCGCCGAAGCACGAGCCGTACGCGCACGCATGTCCGAACCGCAGTTCCAGGACATTACCGACCTGACCGGGTTCACCCGCAACTGGCTCTACCTCTTCTTCATGACCATGCCGCTGGTGCTGCTCTTCGCCGTGCCGGTCGCCCTCGTCCTCCACTGGACCCCGACTGCATTCGGTGCGTTCTTCGTCCTGGGCGTTCTCAACATTGCGTTCGCGCAGCTGCTGGTCATCCCGAACCTCGCGAAGAACCGCATCATCTGGTTCATCGCGTGGCTTGGCTACACTCTTGCGCTGTTCTTCTTCCCGAAGGAATGGTTCCTTCCGCCGCTGGTTGGTTCGCTCATTCTGCTGGTGAGCCTCGGTAAGGACCTGGTGCACCTGTTGCACTTCGCGCGCATCCCGCTCAAGGACATTGCGCTCGATGCCCTGCGCGGCTTCTTCACCGGCTCCATCATCTGGGCTGATAAGTACATGCTCTTCCTGGTCACCGGCGGCGAAATCAACGTCGTGGCAATCTATCTGAGCCTGATCCCCTGCGTTATCGCCTACAACTACTTCTTCGTGGTGGAGGCAGACCGCGTCAACGCAAGCATCCAGCACCTGTGGACCATCTTCGACCGTCTACCCTACAAGGGCGTTCAGGAGGAGTCCTCCAAGGCTCTGCGCGCCTCCAACCACGCTATCCGCAACTCCCTGCTGATTTACATCGCCAGCGCTATCGTCACCGGCATCCTGATGTACATCTTCCTGCCGCAGTCCTACCCGCTGGCGCTCTCCGGCCTGGTCGTGGCGTTCCTCTTCGTTGCTGTGGCAGTGCTGATCTACCAGATCGAGTACATGACCATGTACGTCACCGTGCAGCTGTTCTCCGTAGTGCACCTGGTGCTGCTCTTCATCTCCTTCATGATTCTGCCCAACGAGACCGGCTACCTGCCCGTCATCGTGGGTGAGGCAGTGCTCGCCTTCGCATGCTACCGCGTCTACCGTCAGGCGTGGGCAGCCCCCGAGTACTCCCTCTTCTGGCGTCGAGCCCTCGCCTGGTAAGAACCGCACGGTCCGCGAAAGATACATACGACAATGACTGAACAGATGTACCGAAACCACTACGCGCCGCTGCAGCTTCCGGCTCCTGGCCCCCACTACAGCGACCCCGAATACCCGGACGTTGACGTCGCCATCATCATGGAATCCACCTACCCCTACCTCAAGGGTGGTGTTTCCGCGGTGGTGCACGATATTGTCTGCGAAAACCCGGATCTGACCTACGGCATTATTCACATCGCCTGGGATAAGAACTCCCCCCACGAAGACCTCTACGGCATGCCCGAGAACGTCAAGTGGGTCAAGGTGCTGTACCTGAGCCTGGAAGTCAACCGCGACGCCTTCGCGGAAGCCTGCGACCCCTCCGCACTGCGCATGAACTTTGCGCAGCGTCAGCAGCTCACCCAGCGCCTCATGGACGGCTTCAGCGCCCTCATCGCCGGTGACGTGAACCCCCTCTGGAAGCTCTACGACGAGGGCATCAACCCCGCAACCCGCAGCTACAACCTCTTCGGCCTCTTCGGAACCCGCGAGTTCATGCAGGCGATTGCAGGCCTGGGCTTCTTGTCCGAGGTGCCCTTCGGTGAGCTCTTCTGGAAGGTACGCGACTTCGTCTCCATCCTCTTTGCGCTCTTGCGCGAGCGGATGCCGCACGCCCGCGTCTACCACGCCCACACCACCGGCTACGCGTCACTCATCGCCGCCGCAGCCGCACGTGACCACGGCACCAGCTTCCTGCTGACCGAGCACAACCTGTACATTCGCGACACCGTGAACACCAAGCTCGAACGCAACATGGCGAAGCCCGTCACCACCGACTACGCCTTCCTCAACGAGGAGCGTGAGCACCCCGGCCTGGGTCCGGTCACCCTCGACGAGCGTGCCTGGTCCGTCTGGTTCGTCGAACTGGGACGCTTCTGCTACCCCAGCGCCGACATGGCAACCTACCTGTACCCCAAGGCTCTGGAAGAGGCACGCGGTATTGGCGCGCCCATCGACCAGATGAACGAGGGCGAGAAGGACCGCGCAATCATCCTGCCCAACGGCATGCTCATCGAGTCCGTGGCTGAAGCCTACTACGCCCGCCAGACGGCGCGTGCCCGCATCCTCGCTGAGGGCCGCGGCCACGTGTGGCGCTTCGTGTTCATCGCCCGCGTGGTGCCCATTAAGGGCCTGACTGACCTGATTCGCTCCCTCGCGGTGCTGCGCGATCAGGGTCTGGTGAACTTCCATCTGGATGTGCTCGGCCCCAAGGATCACCTGCCCGAGTACTACGAACTGTGCCTGCGCACCATCGAAGAGCTCAACATGGGTGAGTACATCACCTTCCACGGCACCGTGAACGTGCGTGCGATGCTCGACCGCTTCGACCTGCTGCTCATGCCCAGCTACAATGAGGGTCAGCCGATTGTGGCGCTCGAGGCGATGGCTGCGTCCATCCCGCTGGTCAGCACCGACGTGGGCGGCATGTCCCAGCTTATCGACGATGTGCTGGTCGCCCCCGATGGCCACGAAATCGGTAACTGCGGTATCTTGACCATCCCCGGCGATATTCACGGCTTCGCGGCGGCACTGCGCATCCTCATGGAGGAGCCCAGCATCTACGAACGCTACTGTGTGAACGCCTACGACCGTATCGTCAGCTTATTCCAGCTGCGACTGGTCATGGACCGCTACAACACGATCTACCGCGAGCTGGGTAAGCTGCCCCTCGCAGAAGAAGGTGACGATTCTGCGTACCCCGCTCAGCGACCGCAAGGCTCCGACTACCGGCACGGATGAGAATTTCCTCTACGGTTTGGTGGGCTTCTGGGTGTTCGGTGGAGGCGCCTTCACCGGCATCAGCGCAACCCACCACGACGCCTACGACGAGATTCCGCACGCCCCGGAGCTCTCCTATTACCTGGGGGATCCGGTCGGCGGCATTATCGCGCAGAAGACGCTCAGACTCGTGCCTTTACGCGTGGCTGGGCTGCTCTGAACACCGGCTCGAAGGATGTGACCGTGAAGGTTCCCTCCGGCCTGGTGGATGCGGCAAATCGCCCGGTGCCCTCGAGCTTCACGCTGCGGGCGCATCAGGGTGTGGTGTACCGCCGTAAGGCGTAATTTACTGCTCGCGTAGCTCTTCTGAGCTTCTGCGCGGCACCGCTCATCTGCGTATATAACCTTATAAACAAACCCACCGGAAATATAGCCAAATGGCTATATATACCGGTGGGTTTGTTATATGTGTGCTAGATGAGCTGGGGTAGCTTACTTAGCGGGGTAGGAGGGCACTTCGTAGCCGCCCATGCGCTCCAGAACGCGAATCACCTGGCAGGAGTAACCGAACTCGTTGTCGTACCAGACGTAGACAATTGCGGAGTCATCGGTCACCACGGTAGCCAGCGAGTCCACAACACCTGCGGTGCGGGAACCCACGAAGTCGGTGGAAACAGCCTCGGGGGAATCCGAGTAGCCCACCTGGCGGCGCAACTCGCCGTCGATGGACTCGCGGCGGAACATCTCGTTCAGTTCCTCAGCGGAACCTGCGGGCTTGGTCAGCTTCACGTTCAGGATTGCCATGGAGACGTCCGGGGTGGGAACGCGGATAGCGTTACCGGTCAGCTTGCCTTCCAGCTGCGGCAGAGCCTTAGAAACAGCCTTAGCTGCACCGGTCTCGGTGATGACCATGTTCAGCACAGCGGAGCGACCGCGGCGGTCACCCTTGTGGAAGTTGTCGATCAGGTTCTGATCGTTGGTGAATGCGTGAACGGTCTCAACGTGGCCGCGCTCAACACCGTATGCGTCATCCAGAACCTTCAGTGCCGGAGTAATCGCGTTGGTGGTGCAGGATGCTGCGGAAACAATCTTGTCCTCATCGGTGATGACGTTGTCGTTCACGCCGAACACGATGTTCTTCATGTCGCCCTTACCGGGAGCGGTCAGCAGAACACGAGAAATGCCGGGGCAGTTCAGGTGCTGCTCAAGGCCCGGAACGTCGCGCCAGCGGCCGGTGTTGTCCACCAGCAGAGCGTCCTTGATGCCGTACTCGGTGTAGTCGACAGTGGTCGGGTCAGAGGAGTAGATGAAGCGAACCGGAACACCGTTAGCGATGATGGTGCTGTTCTCTTCGTCCACCTCAATAACGCCCTTGAAGGGACCGTGAACCGAGTCGCGCTCCAGCAGGGATGCACGCTTGACCAGGTCCTGATCTCCGTTCTTACGGACCACAACAGCGCGCAGGTTCAGGCCGGAACCCAGCGGCGAGGAGGAGCGCTCCAGCAGAATACGAGCCAGCAGGCGACCAATACGACCGAAGCCGTACAGCACAACGTCCTGCTCCTTGGGCTGGTCGCCCTGGTGGTTCACGGAGGAACCCAGCTGCTCGGGCAGCCACATGGACAGCTCGGGGGAGCCAGCCTCGTGGTGTGCCTTGTGCAGGGCAGCAATGTTGATCGAGCACGCGCCCAGGTTCAGCTCAACCAGAGCACGAACGAGCTCCAGGGAGTGCGCGGGGTTCAGGGGTGCACCATCAATCTGGGATACGAAATCGTGCAGCTTCAGCAGCTCAATGACAGACTTGTTGACCAGGCTGCGGCCGTGAATGCTCAGCACCACACCGTTTTCGCGGTGCAGCTTACCGATGAGGGGAATCAGCTCCTCTGCGGTAGCCTCACGGTTAACCCAGGTAGCGGTTGCAGTCGTCACGTATGACCTTCTTCCTAACTTCGTCGTTGGAGGGTAGGCGCGACGGTGCTGTCGCGTCAATACCGTGCCGGGCGTTAAAGACCCGGCGTCGGTTTAAGTCTAACCCGTGTGAACCCCTCCGGAGCCTCAAAATTAGTGTTATTGGGGCTAAAACTCAGAAGAGGTAGAAGTCAGTTCCCGCACCCGCCTGGCAAGCCAACACAAGCCCTCAAAAAGAAAAGTAAAACCACTTTAAATACCCACAAAAACACACTCCATGCCCCGGAAAACATAGGTAGAATTGAAACCATGTTGACTGTAATCGGTGAAGCACTCGTAGACGTCGTCCACCAGCACGACGGAGAAACCCGCGCCTACCCCGGCGGATCGCCCATGAACGTAGCCGTGGGTGCACGCCGCCTCGGCCACCTCACCAACTTCGTCGGCCACTACGGCCCCGACGCCTACGGCAAGAGCATTGACGCGCACCTGGAAGCATCTCAGGTGACTCTGCCCTTCGAGCACAGTGCTGAACGCACCTCCGTCGCTCAGGCAACCATCGGTGCCGACGGCGCAGCAGAGTACGAATTCGACATCACCTGGTCCCTCGACTCCATCGCCGAGAAGCTCACCGAACTGGCACGCACCTCCGATGCAGTGCACACCGGCTCCATCGCCGCTATGCTCGAACCCGGCGCGCACGTGGTCGCCGCAGCCTTCGAAGCAGCCCGTGACAGCGCCCTGCTCAGCTACGACCCAAACTGCCGCCCCACCCTCATCCACAACGTTGACGAGGGCCGCGCCTGGGCGGAAAAGTTCGTGTCCCTCTCCACCGTCGTGAAGGCATCCGACGAGGATCTGCAGTGGCTCTACCCCGACCGTTCCCTCGACGACAGCGCACGCGCATGGCTTGACCTCGGCGCCGAGCTGATGGTCATCACCCGCGGCGAGGACGGCCCCATCGCCTTCACCAAGAAGTACCCCGAGGGCATCAGCCAGCTCGCACACCGCGTTGAGGTTGCGGATACCGTCGGTGCCGGCGACTCACTCATGGCGGCACTCATCGCGGGTCTGCTCGACCGCGGTATCGCTGGTGCTGAGGCGCGCACCAAGGTCGCCGCACTGACCGCCGAAGACATCGCCGACCTGCTGCGTTTCTCTGCAACCGCAGCCGGCATCACCGTCTCCCGCGCGGGCGCTAACCCGCCCACCCGCGAAGAACTCGACGCCGTACTCAACGGCTAAATAATCTACGCCTCGCCGGCGGATAGCTCACTCTGTCCGCCGGCGTCGCCATATCCACCCGCACCCCAACGCTGAGGAACATCATGACCAACATCGGTACCGCACCCCTGCCCCGCGAACCCTACGCGGGCCTGCCCGAACTGCCCGAATTCACCCTGACCTCCACCGACATTCAGGACGGCGGCACCGCCCCCAAATGGATGCTCTCCTCCCTCTTCGGCGTGGCGGGCGGTCAGGACCGCTCCCCGCAGCTGTCCTGGAGCGGATTCCCCGAGGGCACCAAGTCCTTCGTGCTGACCTGCTTCGATCCGGATGCGCCGGTCCCCAGCGGCTTCTGGCACTGGACTGTCTCCAATATTCCCGCCACTGTGACCAGCATTGACACTGACGCAGATGCACCCGCCGGCGCCCTGACGCACCGCAATGACGCCGGTGTGGCGGGCTTCCTGGGTGCTGCCCCTCCGGCTGGTCACGGCCCGCACCGCTACATCTTCTGCGTCACCGCAGTGGATGTGGAGAAGCTCGACATTGACGAGAACGCCAGCCCCGCCGTCGTGAACTTTAACCTGCTCGGCCACGGTCTGGGTCGTGCGTTCCTGACCGTCACCTACGCGGAACCGGCGGCATAGCGGTACACCGGCACAGTCTCACCAGACCCGCACCCTGCCAGCCCTGCACCCTGACCAGCACCGATACACCCCACCACTGAAGGCATATCTGCATGATTAAACTCATCGCCAGCGACCTGGACGGCACCCTCATCGGGCACGACTTCCGGTTCCGTCCGCGTACCTTGCGCGCCCTTGAGGCCGCCCGTGCCGCCGGGATTGATATCGTCTTTGTCACCGGCCGCCCGAGCCGCTGGCTCACGCCCCTGCGCGAGCAGACCGACTTCGACTCCTACGCCATCTGTTCCAATGGTGCCGTGGTGTACCACCTGGGCGCGAACGAGGTGGAAGAAGTCAACGGCGCTGATCCCGCGGTGATTGCCCGTACTCACGAGCTGCTGGAGCCCATGTTCCCCGACGCCACCTACACCCTCGAAACCGTGGACACTGTCTACGTTCAGGGCCCTCACGAGGGCGGTGAGGTGCTTGAGGGTGCCCGCGTGGTGGAGGCGAAAATCGCCGATGCGCTCGAACGTATTGGTTCAACCCCGGTCATTAAGTACCTGATTCGTGTGCCCGACATGGACCCGGATATTCTGCAGGCGCGCGTGCATCAGGCGGTGGGTTCGCTGGTGTCGGTGACCCGCGGCGTGGTCGGTGAGCCGCTCATCGAGATGGGCTCTAAGACCGTGAATAAGGGGCGGATTTTGGAGAAGTTCGCGGCACGCCACGGCATTGAGGCGCACGAGGTGATGGCGTTTGGTGACATGCCGAATGACGCGGAGATGCTCTGCTGGGCGGGAGAGGGCTTCGCCATGGCCTCGGGTCAGCCGGCGCTCATTGCGAAGGTGGGCCGTACCTGCCCGCCCTTCCATGAGGACGGTGTAGCGCAGACGATTGAGGCGATGCTCGCCGAACGGTCCTAGCCGCCTAGCCCTAGCTATCCAGCACGAGCCATCCGGTGCTAGCTATCCAGCGCTAGCGGCTGGGTGAGCCTCCGCAGACATAACTCAGACATAAACTTTTATGTCTACACATAAAAAATTTGAGTCTGATTTATATCTGATTTGTGTTTAAGCAGGGTGGCAGTTGTATGTAACGTCCAGAAGAGGCAAAAGCGGCCCGGATGGAAACCAATCCATCCGGGCCGCTTTTTTACACCCTACGCCTCAGGAGAGAATCACTCCCAACGGACGTAAGCGTGAGGAGCTAAAACCTAGTGTCCTTCAGACTTCGACGGGTCAAAAGGCTCCAACGGATCGCCAGCAGCCTTCGTGTACTTCGCGATGAAGGTCATCAAGTGGAAAACAATCAGAGTCGTTGCGGTACCCAGAGCAATACCTGCGAAGGACAGTTCTTCAAAGACCCAGGTGTAGTCCGCAATACCAACAATCAGTGCCACAGCAGCGGTGGTCAGGTTGATCTGGTTCGAGAAATCAACACGGTTCTCGCTCCAAATACGAACACCGAGCATACCGATCATGCCGTACAGAACGGTTGCGGCACCGCCCAGAACGCCCGCCGGGACGGTAGCAATAGCGGCACCGAACGCGGGGAACATGGACAGGCCAATTGCGAAGATAGCCGCCACCCAGTACGCCGCAGTGGAGTACACCTTAGTCGCTGCCATCACGCCGATGTTCTCAGCGTAGGTGGTGGTACCCGAACCGCCACCGAAACCGGCGATGGTGGTTGCCAGGCCGTCCGCCATGAGGGCACGGCCGGAGTAGTCGTCCAGGTTGGTGTCAGTCATCAACGCAACGGACTTCACGTGGCCAATGTTCTCAGCCACAAGCACCAGAATCACGGGGATGAACAGGCCAGCGAGCTCCCAGTGGAACTCGGGGGTCTGGAAGTGCGGCAGACCAATGATGCCCTGAGTCTCAACGGTCTTGTGGATGGTGGAGAAGTCCACCTCGCCGCGAATCACAGCGGTGATGTAGCCGATGCCCACACCCAGCAGGATGGACAGGCGACCAATGATGCCCTTGAACAGCACCGAAATCAGCACGATAGAGCACAGGGTCACCAGTGCGGTAATCGGTGCCTTCATGAAGTTGTCCTTAGCGCTGGGTGCCAGGTTGAAGCCAATCAGCGCCACAATTGAACCGGTCACAACCGGGGGCATGAGCTTGGTCAGCCAGCCGGTGCCAGCGAACTGAACAATCAGACCGACCAGGAACAGGGCGATACCTGCCATGACAATGCCGCCGAGCGAACCCGCCGGGCCGTGCGAGGAGCCCGCAGCGGCGAGGGGTGCAATGAACGCGAAGGAAGAACCCAGGTAGGAGGGGACGCGCCCGCGAGTAATGAGCAGGAACAGGACCGTGCCGATACCCGAGAAGAACAGGGTGGTTGCCGGCGGGAAACCGGTCAGTAGCGGCACGAGGAAGGTTGCGCCGAACATAGCAACCACGTGCTGCGCGCCGATACCGATGGTGATCGGCCATGCGAGGCGTTCGCTCGGTGCCACAACAGAACCGGGCTTGACGGTGCAGCCATCACCGTGAATCAACCAGTCAAAGCCGAGAAGTTTAGAGATGCTCAAAGGGAGCTCCTGAGGTGAATGTGGTGGTGTATAAAATTCCACATAATTCTACGCGTATGCGGGTGTGGGTCACAGCTAAACGGCTATAAATATGAGCAGGGATACGTTGAGTGGGGCATATATTCTCTTATAATGAGCCCCAAACCCCTAATATATAGCCCAGAATGCATTAATACCCCGTATATGCAGTTCTAGGCATATACGGGGTATTGATGCAAAGAGCGAATAAAAACACTCGCTACACACAGCTCAATGGCTTAGAGAGCGTCACGCAGGTTATCCAGGTGATCGTAACGCGCCAGCTCATAACGCAGGTGACCCTCAGTCGGGGAATCAGCCACGTAACCGGCGCCTCCAACAACCTGCAGCTCAAAGTGAGTAGCAGGAGTGCTAGGAGGGTCGTGAATTGTGCTGGGGTCAGGCAGGTAGTACGGTGAGAAGGCAACGGTTCCTACCTGTGCGTGTATGGTTGGTGGTTGGTTTTTTGTATTTCACCATCATACGTGGACAAGAGGTGAGGGGCCGTTGTTTTTCGGTGTGGTGAAGAGTGGTTAGGCGGTTGGGGTGTTATACCCCTAATGAATAACCCTCCTTAATCCTCCTTTGACCTATTGGCGTTACGTATAGTCTCGTACGCTCGTGAGCTATCTGAGTTTTTATTGAAGAGAGCCCAGATAAGCGAAATGAGGCCGATTACTGCGAATACGAAACCGACTTTCGCAGGGTCTACTACACCCCATGAAATATTCTGCATGGTTAGCCAGGCTACTCCGCCTACGAGAATTGAGATGATGCTCCAGAAAATTTCTTTCGATTTTTCGGTTTTCATGATGCCTACCTTCCTTATGAAAAAGCTTTCATTCTTAAATATATATAGGGGTAAAAGTATGCGAGTTTCAAATTAAATAGGCGGGGAGAATCAGCTAGAAGAATTTACTGCCTTCGGCACTGGCGTAGCAGGCGGGAGGCAAGCGCATCCAGAATAATGTCGAGCAGTCCGATCACCAGGGTCGCTGTGAGCATTTCAGCGGGCGTTGAGAATCTCGTAGCCCAGGCCGGTGGAAATACCGAGCATTTCAACCCGGACAATAATAACCCAGCCGATACCCAGCGCTAGACTCGCCGGGTTCAAGGGTCAGGTTTACCCCGTGCCGAACCCGGGATGCTCCTACTGGATATATCTTCACAGCATTGCGAATAGGTAAAGCAAAGAATTCATGATGTATACACGTGTGTAAAAAATGGATAAATAGGCTCTTGGTGTGAATAAACGGATTTTCACCGCTTTATTCACACCAAGAGCCTATTTAGCAAAGGGGAACCGCTACAGCGCTGCCTGCAAATCCTCTAAGTGGTCGTACTTTGAGAGCTCATAACGCAGGTGACCCTCAGTCGGGGACTGAACCGGCAGGAACGACGCCTCACGCAGGCGACGAGCAGTCGGGGAGTCAGCCACGTAACCGGCGCCTCCAACAACCTGCAGCTCAAAGTGAGTAGCAATGGTCGCAAAGTGCGAAACACCCAGACGCAGGCTCAGCAGGTCACGACGCTCAGCACGCTCCGGCTCAGAGGCCAGGCGAACCAGTTCCTCACGCAGGCTCTGGTACTCCGCCAGAATCAGCGGGAACTCAGGACGGAACACGCCCTGCGAGACGTCCAGGTGCTTAGCAGCCTCCTGCAGAGCACCAGCAGCAAGACCCAGGCAGAACGACGACTGAACCAGCAGGAACGGTGCGGTCACATCGTGCAGGAACGCCTCAATGTTGTCGCTCAGAATGTCCTCGCTCGGAACGAAAACGTCCTCGAACTTCAGGGTGCCGGACTCGGTGCCGTTCAGCGCCAGCAGGTTGCGGTGGTAGTCAATGCTCAGGCCCTCGACGTCCTGGCGGACAGTCACAATGTAGCGGTTCGGGTGGTTCTCCGGGGCGTTCTGCACAGCCACCGGAAGAACAATCACGCCGCCCGGGTACAGGTTCGACGCCCACGACACGGAACCGTTCAGCTTCAGACCGCCCTCAACGAGGGTACCCTCCACCTTGATCGGTGCCAGGCCCGAAGCCTCCTTGTACGCCGCCGCCATGGCGGTGGTGCCGCTGACGGTCGCATCCGCCAGACCGGCGGGCAACTCGCGGCCCACAGCGTCAAAGAACGCGATGGTCGAGCGGTGAGCCCACAGGGAGAACGCCGTGGAGGCGTCCTCGGTGGCAAGGTCGAAAGCCACCGAAACCTGGGGGACCAGGGAACCGCCGTCGCGGCCCAGGGTAATCAGGTCGTCCTTGGCGATTTCGTGCAGGTTTTCGAAGGGGGAACGCTCGCCGCGGTCAACAGCATCTGCGTGGGTTCGGGCGAGTGCGAGCACCTGCTCGCGCTGGGGGTAATCGTAGAGGGGTTCGAGAGTGAACTCGGACATGGGGTTTCTCCTAAGCGGGGAGCATCGCGTCTATGCGTGCAGCTTGAACAGTCGGTCAATGGGGGTGCTGACGGCCTTACGGGCGCGAACAACAGCTTCTTCGTCGGGTGCGTCGTAGAAGCAGAGGCACTTTGCGGTGTCTTCGCGAACGTAGGTGCGCAGGAAGGAAACCTCGGGTACTTCCGCGTACTTGGGGGAGTTCGCCTTCTTGCGGGTCAGGTACTGTTCCATAGTAATCTCTGCAGGGATGTCCCACTCAACCAGGTAGTCTGCGTCCTTCTTGAGCTTCTTGATGTCTTCGAGCTCTGCGCCGACCAGGCGGACTGCGTCGGGGCCTGCGACGGTTGCGCGCTCACCGATTGCTGCGGCGAGGTCGGGGCCGAATGCGGTGTTCTCGGATTCGACGATGACGAAGACAATCTTGTGGTCTGCGGAGACCTGGGTTTCGATGAGCTCGGCGCCGTTGGTCAGGGACGAGCTGACGGTCTCGATGAGTGCGGTTGCTTCGTCCTTGGACGGCTGTGCGGGGGTCAGTTCTACCAGGTAAAGTGCCATGATTTTCTCCTCGGCTAAGGGTTGAAGGGGCGTGCCGGAAGGTTTTCCGGCTCGTTATGGATTCACCTTAGACCTGTGGTTGAGGGCTGTCTAGTAGATTTCTGTTCGTGGCTTAATGCGTCCCTTTTTGACCCTGTGTTTCGTCACGCGCGTTCACGCGGAGACATAAATCGTCACAGTTCCGCGCGCGGCAACCCGCCTGCGGCCGCAGAATTTTCGCGGGGGTTATCGAACCCGATGGCGCATCTATCCGCGTCGTCCTGCTCGTGCCGCAAAGTCGTCGAGGGCGCGGTTGAGAGCGGGGACAGTCCACACTTTTTGCCCCTGAATTTTGGCGCGTTCTTCACGCAGAATCTGCAACTCCACCATGCGGTTGAGGAGGCGATACACACTAGCTCTGGACCCCTGCGTGTGCTCCTCCACCATGTGCGCGGTGAAGGCGGGCTCGGTACAGCAAAGGCCGGTGAGGGAACGCAGGAGAGGGGTTTTACGCTGGGCAATGGACAGGACCTTATCGCACAGGGTTTCAATGTCGTGCGCCAGGATTTCTGCGTTGATGATTGCCTTCTGTGTGGCGTCGATGAAGAGCTCGATGATGGGCTCGGCATCGCCTGCACGGTAGTCGGTGAGCGCCTGAATGTACCCATCGGTATCGTGCAACAGCCCGGAGGAGACGGGCAGAATCACGTGGCGGGTGACGCCGCAGGCGAGCAGGAGCGCGGAGATGAGGGCTCGCCCGGTTCTGCCGTTGCCGTCAGTGAAAGGGTGAATCGTTTCAAATTGGGCGTGCGCGATAGCCGCCTGCGCGAGGGGGTCAATATCGCGGCGGTTCATGAAGGCTACAAGGTCTTCGAGGGCGGCAGGAACCCTCTCGTGATGCGGCGCCACATAGTCGGCGGTTACCGGCGAATCGCCCTTAATCCACACCCACTGGGTGCGGAGTACGCCGGAGTCCTGCTGTAGGCCGCGGGTCAGTTCGCGGTGCATCGCGAGGATGTTATCGACGCTAATGTTTTCTGCGGTGTTCAAGGCTGCACGCATGGCGTGAACGTTGCGTGCCACCAGCTCGGCGTTAACGCCAACTTTCGACCCGCTTGCACCCAGGACAGCCAGTGAGAGCTTGCGGGCACTAACGGTGAGGTTTTCGATCTGCGAGCTGGAGGCGGATTCGCCACGCAGAAGAACCGCAGAGAAGGGGATGCCGCCGATGTGGTGGAGCCGCTCATCGAAGCGGGTCATTGCGGTGGCGTTCTCCTGGAGGCGCGCTCGCAGTGCGGGGCTGAGTTCGACGTTGAGTGCGGCAATGGAAGCGGGTACGGCGCTGGAGAAGGTGCCGGAGTTGCGGCGCGTTGCGCGTCGGGAGGCGAGGGCGTCCCGGTGAACCCAGGGGGTTTGCGGCTCCCATGTGAGGGCGGGCCAGGTGGTGGCTGAGGGCATGGTTCCTCCTCCTGGGTGTCGTTAATGCTGGTCGTGCTTGAGGGGTCTTAATAAGACAATACACTTCAATTTTCTTATTAAGGCGCTTAATAAGAAAATCTGCGCGGATTGTCTCATTAAGGAACATGCTCCGAACGCCCCTCCTGAACCCCCCTCGACATTCCGGGGCTCCGACTGCCGGGAGCATACACCGGGGCATACACTGGAGCATGTACCAGGGCGTACAGCAAGGGCCCTGAACCCTTGGTAATTCAAGGATTTGGGGCCCTCACATCTACACGCTCACGCTGCCCGAAGCAGCGAGTTGGCAGTGTAGATAAGCAACTTTGTGGCTACTTCACGCCGCGCATCATCTTCTGAACCGGCTTGTGCACCAGGAACAGCAGCACACCGGTCGCGATGGTGATAATACCCATCCAGGTGAAGTAGGGAACTTCAGTTTCCATGCTGTAGAACTGAGCCAACCAACCCGACAGCACGGTACCCATTGCCACGGAGGTGAAGTACAGCGCCATCATGTTCACGCGGTGCGCCTTCGGTGCGAGCTTGGTCGCCAGCGAAATGCCCACCGGGGAAATAATCAGCTCAGCGATGGTGCAGACGAATAGAATCAGCACAATCCAGCCGACGTTCACGCTCTGAACGCCCGCCTGAGCGAGGAAGATCCAGAACGCCAGGCCAATAATAATCAGCGCTGCGGAGAACTTCAGGGTGGTGACCGGCTGGCGGTCACCCCACTTGGTCCACAGGGCGGAGAACATCATGCCGAAGACGATGATGAAAATCGGGTTGATGGAGTTGACCAGGTTCGGGCTCAGTTCCATGCCCAGGATGTTCCAGTTGAGGCGCTCATCCGAGTACACCGCCATGACGGTGAACTGCTGCTGGTACAGTGCCCAGAACACGGCGTTTGCAATCCACAGGGGAATGAATGCGGTGACGCGGGAACGCTCATCAGCGGTGACGTCCTTAGCGGTCAGCAGCTGAGCGAACAGGGCGATAGCGCCGATGAAGATGAAGCCCATGACCCAGTTCTTGAGGTTGTCTGCGGTCATCAGGCCGGTTGCCAGCAGGATACCGAGAACGACCACGATACCCACCAGTGCCAGGAAGAAGTTACGCTTCTGAGCGCTGGTGAAGGGGGTGCCCACGTGGTGTACGGAGGCGGGCAGGTTCTTGCGGGTCAGCGAGTACTGAATCAGACCTGCTGCCATACCGATAGCAGCCAGGCCAAAGCCGAGGTGGAAACCGCCGGTGCTCCAGCCCCAACCGGTCAGAATCGGGCCGATGAGTGCACCGGTGTTCACGCCGATGTAGAAGATGGTGAAGCCCGCGTCGCGGCGGTGGTCGTTGTCCGAGTAGAGGGAGCCGACCAGCACGGAGGCATTACTCTTCAGACCACCGGAGCCGATAGCGACCAGCAGCAGACCAATCACCACACCCGGAATGCCGGGGATGAGGGAGAGGGAGATGTGGCCCGCCATGATGCCGATAGCGGAGTAGAAGAGGGTACGCTCGGGGCCGAGGAGGCGGTCACCGAGGATGCCGCCAAGAATTGCCATGAGGTACACGACTGCACCGTACGCGCCGATAACGCCGGTGGCGAGGGCCTGGTCGAGACCCAGGCCGCCCTTGTCGGCGGTGTAGTACAGGTAGTAGATCATGATGCCCTGCATGCCGTAGAAGGAGAAGCGCTCCCACATTTCTACGGTGAACAGGTTTGCGAGCATACGCGGGTGGCCGAAGAAGGTCTTGGTTTCCTTGGGTTCGGCACCTGTGATGGTGTGAGACATGGCGGAAATCTTTTCTGTGTAAGCCTGGGGTTCTGTGTGACCCGGACAATATGTATTTAAGTCTATACCCTTATAGGTGTATATGTATACATGAATGTTCTTGTATTACGTATGATTACCTCCTAAGTAGTGCATGAAAAACCATTTCGATTTTTTCGTATGCACCACTTCCGAATCTCACACACCCCCACATACCGGGCTAGATGCGCCACGCACCCCCAAAGCGCTAGAGTAGAACCACAACTATGCCCACCCGGCACCCCGCCGTGCCGACCGGCTCGTTCTAGTTCAATTCAAAGGAGAAAATCATGACTGCTGTACCCCAGGTTGACCCCCGCGACGTTCCCGAAGGCGCAACCATCATCGACGTGCGTGAAGACTACGAGTGGGAGGGTGGCCACGCGACCGGCGCCAAGCACATCACCCTCGGCACCATTACTGAGCGTCTGGCTGAGCTGCCCGCACCCGGTGAGGACTTCTACGTCATCTGCCACGGTGGCGGCCGTTCGAACCGCGCGGCAACCTTCCTGCGTGAGCACGGCTACGCCGCACACAACATTGCAGGCGGCACCAGTGCGTGGTTTGCTGCCGGCCTGCCGATGACCAGCGAAAACGGCGAAGCACCCGCAGTCGTTCACTAAACCGCCAATTCGTCTGCACGCCATACAATGGAGTCCGTGACTGAAACTTCCGCGGACCGTATTTTTTCTACCCCGAACGCTCCCGCTTCTGCGTCCCCTCATGCCCTGCCGAGTATTCTGCAGAGCATCCCGTGGGATGCGCAGACGCGGGAGCTTGTCGTGCGCCCGCTTCCTTTCGCGGTGAACTGCGAGGAGGCGTACCCGCTGCTGAGCGGTGGTGCCGAGTATTCCTTCTGGCTGGATTCGGCGCGCGAGGAGTCGCCCATGTCGGTCGCCTCGTATGTGGGTGTGGTTCCGGCGCAGCTGTCGCCCCTGCGCGTGGATTCGGCGCGTGCGGCGGCTGAGTCTGGTGGGGAAGACCCCTTCGCCCAGTTGGAGGCGGCGCTCGCCTGCGCACCGCGCGTGCACCCGGATACCGCGGCGGCAACCGGTCTGCCCGAGGGTTTGCGCGGCGGTTACGTGGGCTATTTCGGCTATGAGGCGCGTGCCGCCATGGGCATGGAGCACGGCCACCCGGTGCCCGGCTACCTGCCGGCGCATGAGGCGCTGACCCCGGATTCTCTGTGGTTGCCGGCGGTCCGCTACCTGGTGCATGAGCATGCCCGCCCAGGGATTGCGGCGCGTAGCTGGCTGGTGGGCGATGAGTCGTGGTGTGAGGCGGCGGAGCGGCTGCTGAGCGCGGCGGGGGAGTGCGCCTCCGAAAATGCCCCTGAGCTCGCTGAGCTCCTGCTCTTCCCGGCACCCGCCGCGGAAGCCTACATGGACTCCGTTCGCGCTAGTCAGCACGAAATCTACGAGGGTAACAGCTACGAGGTGTGCCTGACCGCGCAGACGGTCGCGCGCATCCCCAATCCGAGCCCGGAGCTTTTCTTTGAGCTGTACCGCCGCCAGCGCGCCCACAATTCGGCGCCGTATGCGGCGTATTTGCGGTGCGGTGATTTTTCGGTGCTTTCTTCTTCGCCGGAGCGTTTTTTGAGCGTGGATACGCACCGCAACGCGCAAACCAAGCCGATTAAGGGCACGATTGCGCGCGGCGCCACCCCGGAAGAAGACGCCGCAGCAGCGGCATGGTTGCGTACCGATGAGAAGACCCGCGCTGAGAACCTCATGATCGTGGATTTGCTGCGTAATGACCTGTCTACGGTGTCTGACCCGGCGTCCGTGCGCGTGCCCGTGCTCATGGGCGTGGAGAGCTATTCGACGGTGCATCAGCTGGTGTCTACGGTCAGTTCGCGTCTACGTGAGGGCGTGAGCGCGGTGGCTGCCGCGCGGGCGTGCTTCCCGGGCGGTTCGATGACGGGTGCCCCGAAGCCTTCGACCATGCAGATTATTGAGGGCCTGGAGGGTCGCGCTCGCGGCGTGTATTCGGGTGCTCTGGGCTTTGTGTCGGCGGATGGTTCGGCGAACCTGTCGATTGTGATTCGCACGCTTGTGGCGCACGATGACGGCGCGGTGACTCTTGCCGCCGGTGGTGCGGTGGTTGCCGATTCGGATCCTGCCGCCGAGTATGAGGAGATGCTGACGAAGCTGCGCGCCGCGTTGCCGCCGTCGGTGGGCCGCGTGGTGGAATAGCCTAGCGCTGGAATAGCACAGGGAATAGCCTGCGCCGCCTGCACGTGAGCCGCTACACTTGAACTATGACTAAGCTTTCTGAAAACCTCCCCATTGAAGAAGCCCGTGAACGCCTGCGCCAGCTGATTATGGAGCTGGCTGTGGTGCGCGGGCACGTGGTCCTCGCCTCCGGCAAGGAAGCCGACTACTACGTTGACCTGCGCCGCATCACTCTGCACCACGAGGCTTCTCGCCTGGTGGGTCAGGTCATGCTGGACCTGCTGGATAAGAACGGCATCGAGTTTGAGGCTGCTGGCGGCCTGACCATGGGTGCTGACCCGGTGGGTACCGCGATTATGCGTGCCGCTGGCGATCAGGACCGTGCGATTGACGCGTTTGTGGTGCGTAAGGCTCAGAAGTCTTACGGCATGGGTCGTCAGGTGGAGGGCCCGAGCGTTGAGGGTCGCCGCGTGGTTGCTGTTGAGGACACCTCCACGACCGGTGGTTCTGCGCTGACCGCTGTTGAGGCGCTGCGTAAGGCTGGCGCTGAGGTTGTGGCGGTTGCTGTGATTGTTGACCGTGCGACCGGCGCTAAGGAGCATGTGGAAGAGGTTGCGGGCGTTCCGTGCCTGTACGCGTACTCGAAGGATGAGCTGGGCCTGGACTAGTCTCTACTGGTTTGGACTAGGACCTCGTGAATTTTTAAGACGTTCCCGTTGCGGCGGGTGAACCCGTGCCGCTGGCTACTGTGTGTGGCTGGTGGTGCGGGTTTTTGTCTGTAAGATGGCTCTGTGGGCGCCGGAGTGGTGCTGGTTGTTGGCGTGAAGGTGGTTGTGATGGTTGAGAATCGTGAGGCGGCTGAGGCTGTACCTGCGGAGGCGGCTGTAGCTGAGGCTGTTGAGGGTACTGAGCAGGGTACTGCCCGTTTTGAGGTGGGTGTGGGCCCGTGGGAGGGCCCGTGGCCTGAGGGCGACCACTGGGATGAGGAGCTGCTGCGTGAGGGCGACCGCCGTAACGTGGTGGATAAGTACCGTTACTGGTCGATGGACGCGATTATTGCTGACCTGGATACGCGCCGCCATGATTTTCATGTGGCGATTGAGAATTGGCAGCATGATTTGAATATTGGCACGGTGGTGCGTACTGCGAATGCGATGTTGGCGAAGGAGGTCCATATTATTGGGCGTCGCCGCTGGAATCGTCGTGGTGCGATGGTGACGGATCGTTATCAGCATGTGCGTCATCATCCGACGATTGGGGATTTTGTGGCGTGGGCGCAGGCTGAGGGCCTGGAGATTATTGGTATTGATATTTTTCCGGATTCGGTGCCCCTGGAGACCTATGACCTGCCGAAGAAGTGTGTGCTGGTCTTTGGTCAGGAGGGCCCGGGCTTGTCGGAGGAGTTGCATGCAGCGGCTAGGGATACTCTGTCGATTGAGCAGTTTGGGTCAACGCGTTCGATGAATGCGGCGACGGCTGCGGGTATTGCGATGCATGCGTGGGTTCGCCGCCATGTGTTTGGCCAGATTCCGTCGTAGCCTGGCGGCTGTTTATGAGGTGTTTAAAGGTTCCGATGCGTTGTGTGCGCGTCGGAACCTTTTTTGTTGGGGGTTGGGGTGGCTTAAACCACGCATGGAATTACCTAGGCGTGTTAGTGTTAACGCAAATCACAGGAGATGTGAGAATCGCACTCTCAATTTCGGTTTAGGGTATGCGATGGATTTCCTGGCTTCGGCTCGCCAATGGTTGCGGGTTGTGCATATGAATGACCGCGACGTCATTCCCCTGAAAGGAGTCGGTAACAATGAAGAAATCTGCTGCTCTGTTCGCCTGCTTTGCTTTAGCTTTAAGTTCTTGCGCCGCTGCGCCTAAAGATACTAGCCTCAAAGCCCAGCTGGATTTTGAAAATAACTATATTACTCTTCCGCTCGACGAATACGACATGAGTGACCAGGCCCAAGATATAACATATAGAGCGCATTTGTTGATTCGTAAAGAGTGCTACGCGAAAAAAGGATACGATTTTGAAATTCTAGAAAACGGCTGGGTTTCTGGCAAGGCCGCCCAGTACGGCCTCTGGAATGTGAAGCATGTGGCGAATCATTTTACGTTCCTCAAAGTCGGAGAAGAGCAGGATAGGATTTATAAGAGCATCCCTGAAGACGTCAGGGCCAGCTGCCGCGAAGAGCATCGGGAAGAGCTGGATATGCTCTATTTTGATGTGGCTGATGAGGAAAAGTACCGCCCTGTCGGTCGTATCCGTAGTGAAGCGTACCTGCGTGCGCAGGGTGACCCTGAATGGAAGAAAGCCCGCTCAGATTGGTGGGACTGTCAGCGTGAGGAAGGGTTGACGCCTCGCACCGGGGACGGTGAATGGACGAGTAAAGAATTGGCCAGTCTGAATGCTGATGATCCCAAAGTGTTGGAGGAGGTTATCCGCCTGGCGACCATTGAAGCTCAATGTAGTGAGAAGGTGAGGTTGGCTCAGCGTTTGGGTGATATTGAGGCGTCCTATCAAGGTCCTTTGATTGAGAAGAATCAGGCGCTGCTGAATGATTTGAAGGCCTATCGTGATGCGAAGATAGCGAAGGCGCGTGAAATTATCGCCACCCACCAGTAGATATCAGCAACAAGCAGATAGCAGCCCTTGGGATAATTGGGGTAACTCCGTTTGAACGCTACAACGAGGTATGGAGGAGGAAAAGCCTATGCGTAAGGCTCTCTCTGCGGTAGCAGTATTCTGCCTGCTGGGGGCGTGCGTGTCCTGCTCCAACAGCGCCGAGCGGGACACCTCACGAAAAGCTGTTCTCGATTATTCAAAGAACTATATACATCTTCCACTGGACGAGTATGCCTTCGATGAACTAACAGTCCGTACGGTGAGCACGGCGTGGCACACGCTCATGTCCGAATGCTACGCGCACCACGGGCAGTCCTACGCTGTGCCCTCAATAGACACCCCGCAACCGGGAGGCCTATACGGTAGCTGGAACGTCGAGTACGCCAAAAAGTACGGGTACTCCCAGAAGGAATCCCGAGGCCCAGACGATTCAGCATCTCCCGAGGCCCAGACGATTCAGCATCAGACGACATCAACGCCCGGTGCCAAGAAGAGGTGAAAACCGCATTCTCTGACGTCGAACTGGACGAAAAAGAATACCGGTTTGTAGGAGAGCTAAACTCACAGGCATACACCTACGCCTCCCAAACCGATGAGTGGAAAAATATTCGCTCAGAATGGTGGATCTGCCTGCGTGAACGCGGGCTAACCCCCAGAGAAGGAGAAGGTGACTGGATGTCCGAAGAAAGCGCACATCTCATGGCTTCCTCCCAAGATAACGAAGAATCTAAGCCGGAGGAAATTCGCCTCGCAACCATCGAAGCTGAATGTAACCAGAAAGTGGGTATGGCTCAGCGTCTGGGTGATATTGAGGCGTCCTATCAAGGTCCTTTGATTGAGAAGAATCAGGCGCTGCTGAATGATTTGAAGGCCTATCGTGATGCGAAGATAGCGAAGGCGCGCGAAATTATTGCCACCCGCCAGTAGCCACACCCGCTGAAGGGTAGAACGGGCGAACCAGCCGCAGAATGCCTACAAGTTGCCCACAAGAAAATCCGCCCACACAAAAATTGCATAAGAAGGAGCCGGGGAGTGTCACCACTCCCCGGCCCTCACTTTATTCACTCTCAACCTCGCAGCCCATGCTGGCGCACCTACAGGCTCGCCAGCTCAAGGCCACTCAGCGTCAGGCTGCTTAGCCCTTTAGCCCACCGGAACGTTAACGTTCACCAGCGAGTACAGATCCTTCGGATCATCCGGGCTAGCAACCAGGTCAATGAACTGCTGCAGGTCGGTGTCCTGCGTAGCCGCACGGGCATAACGCAGACCCGAGAAGTCAGCAATCGCGAAGCCCACCGAATCAAACAGGGTAATCTGCTCATCCGACACGCGGCCCGGCTCCTCACCGGTCAGAACCTTCCAGAACTCCACCACGGGGAAGTCCGGGTCCTTCTGCTGAATCTCGCCCTCAATGCGGGTCTGCGGCGGGAACTCAACGAACACGGTGGAACGGTCCAGAATTTCGCTTTCCAGCTCAGTCTTGCCGGGGCAGTCGCCACCAATAGCGTTCAGGTGCACGCCGGGCTTCACCTGGCGGTCCAGCAGAACCTTCGCCTGCTGCTTATCGGCGGTGCAGGTGGTAATAATGTCTGCACCCTCAACAGCCTCATCCACGTCCTTAGCCAGGTGGATGCGGAAGCCCAGCGGCTCCAGGTTGCGGCGGAACTTCTCCATCGCGTGCGGATCAACGTCGTAGACGGACAGGTCCTCAATACCGAGCACAGCGCGCATACCCAGCGCCTGGAACTCAGACTGCGAGCCGGTACCAATCATCGCCATCTTCTTCGAATCCTTGCGTGCCAGGTGCTTAGCAACCATGGCGGACACGCCAGCGGTACGCAGCGCGGTCAGCAGGGTCATCTCAGCCAGGAACACGGGGTAGCCGTTGTCCACGTCAGCGAGCAAACCGAACGCGGTCACGGTCTGGAAGCCGCGTGCCGGGTTCGACGGGTGGCCGTTCACGTACTTGAAGGAGTAGGTGATGTTGTCGGAGGTGGGCATCAACTCAATTACACCGAAGGGGGTGTGGGAGGCGACGCGCGGGATCTTGTCGAAGCTCTGCCACTTCTTGAAGTCTTCTTCGAGGAAGTCGACCATGCCGGCAATGATGTTGCCTACGCCGTCCTTCTGAATCCACTTCGCCATCGAGGCGACGTCAACAAATTCCACCGCGTGTGCGCTAGGACGTTCAGTCATGATTTTCTCCTTTGAATATCTGCACAAAACTTCTTTGTGCATCTGGTGGTCACTGCGGATATCTATTATCTCAAAATATATTGCAGGACACACCGTATTAGAAATGCTGTAGATATGTACTTTGCTTTATGTATTACACGGATGTAATACGGAAGCGAACACGAAAAGACGTGCAGGGAGGGGGCTCTAGAGTCTAGGGCTAGGGTCTAGAACCCCCTCATTCGCCTTCACCGGGATTTCACTGGGATATCACGGGATCGGAGGTTGCCGTCGGGTTAGTTGCCCTTCGGCTTGCCCTCGTCCTCAAGGTCACCCAGGTCAATGTGGGTACGAGGCTCCGAAACGAGCTTCTTCACCACGGGGCGGGCAGCAATCACGGGCACGGAACCGGTGTAGCCTTCACGGACGCGAGCAATCTCGTTGACGCGGTCACGAACCGTGTACCAGCCGATAATCAGCAGCGGGATAACCAGCAACAGCGATGCCAGGGTGTAGGTGCCGACCGGGTAATCCAGTGCCATCAGCACCAGCACAACAGCCAGGAAGACCATCACAGCCCAGTCGCTGAAACGACCGCCGGGTGCACGGTAGTTGGGGCGCTTGTACTTGCCCTCGCCGACCAGCTTCAGGTACTTCTGGTGCGACATTGCGATAGCCGCCCAGCTAGCCATGGTGCCCACCGAGGCGATGTTCAGCACGACCTCGAACGCCTGCTCGGGAACGAAGAAGTTCAGCACAACACCGAAGAGGCCAATCACACCGGTCAGCAGAATACCTGCCACCGGAACGCCGGAGCGGGACACCTTAGTGGTGAACTTCGGTGCCGAACCTGCAACACCCATCGAGTGGAGGATACGACCGGTGGAGTACAGGCCAGCGTTCAGCGAGGAAGCAGCCGCGGTAATAACGACCAGCTGCATAATCGGTGCGGTGCCTTGAATACCGATAGCGTCGAAGAAGGTCACGAACGGCGACTCTGCGTCCTTGTATGCGGTGTAGGGCATGAGCAGGCAGAGCAGAACCACGGAGCCAACGTAGAAGATCGCGATACGCCAGATCACGGTGTTGATAGCGCGAGGGATAACCTTCTCAACGTTCTTGGTTTCACCACTGGTGGTGCCGACCAGCTCAATACCGGCGTAGGCGAACACAACGCCCTGAACCACGATAAGAGCGGGAAGAATGCCGTTGGGGAAGAAGCCGTCATTGGCTGCAATAAGGCTCAGGCCGGGGGTGACGCCGTTGATGGGCTCACCGAAGACCAGGTACCAGATACCTACCGCCATGAAGGACAGCAGGGCAAGAATCTTAATGAGTGCGAACCAGAATTCCAGCTCACCGAAGAGCTTCACGGAGATGAGGTTTAGAGCCACGGTGATGATAACGACGATGAATGCGCTAAGCCACTGGGGAATGTCTGCGAAGAACTGGTTGTATCGACCGAACCAGCTGATGTAGATGGCGATAGCGGTGGCGTCTGCAACGGCGGTCATTGCCCAGTTCAGCCAGTACAGCCATCCGGATACGAATGCGGCCTTTTCGCCGTAGAATTCGCGGGTGTAGGAGACGAAGGAGCCCGAGGAGGGGCGGTGAAGGATCAGCTCGCCGAGGGCTCGAAGGATCAGGTAGCCGAAGAAGCCGATGACGGCGTAGATGACGGCGAGCATGGGGCCTGCGTCCTGCAGGCGGCTACCGGTGCCCAGGAACAGGCCGGTACCAATAGCGGAACCGATGGCAATCATCTGGAGCTGACGTGCGCCAAGCCCCTTGTGGAAGCCTTCCTGCTCGTGTGCGAACGGGTCATCTGTGGGGGGCTTAGTGTACTGATCCGCTGCAGAAGTCTGCGGGTTCTTGTTCGGTGAGGTGCTCACGCTATACCTCCTTGGATAGTTACGTCTAAAGCACGTGCTACACGAAATGTGGTTGGGAACACGTCTATGGGTTGTAATGACTATAGCACGGTAATTTAGGTAAATATAACTCACATCACGTAATAATTTATATACATATAATGCATATCTTATGAATATATTTGGTTCATGTTGTATTGTGTGGTTTTCATTGTTTTGTGAAATAGATTAATTGAACTCTGAGTCCAAAAAATCAATTCCCCCACCAGTACACAGCACAAGAGCACCCACAACGGGGTGCTCTCACAACCTATTCAGAACGGAGGTCTAGCCATCCATGAGGCGATCAATCTTCGCCCGCAATGCACGCTCGCGACGATTCAACCACCACCAGCTTGGCCAACGCATCAACGACTTACGGCCCACCTGCACCACCGAGGGGAGCTTCGCCTCCGCAAGCGCCACATCAATCTCGTGGTCACTCGCACCCTCATCACGCATTTTCTCCATCAACTCAAGGGATTTCGCCATATCGCCATGCCCCAAAACATGCAGACTCTTACGCTCCAGAACCTCATCCAACTGGGCGCGCACCGGGGCAATAGCCGCCGCATTCGGATGCTCACGCTCAGCACGACGCTGTGCCTGGCGGGCACGCTTCTCACGTTTTGCGTCGAGCTGTTTCGGATTATTTTTAGCGCTCGCCTTGCTCATAGGAGGATCCTTTCGTCGCGTCCGGGTGATGTGTACGCTGGCCTGCACGCACAGAAGACATCAAGTCATTAACACCTCTACTTTACCGCGGTATTTCGCGGAAATTTCGCTGCAGTAAACCCAAAAAAACCCACAAAAAATTAACGATAAATAAGTCGTATCTTGGTAAAATAGTGCGAGTAGGAGGCGTCTCGCGCGCCAACAAAAAATGGTGAACCGGCCCAACATCGGTAACCGGTCGCATCTATCCAAGGAGTCAGCATATGGCTATTGCAACCCCCGAAGTTTACGCAGAAATGCTGGAGACCGCGAAGGAAAAGGGCTTCGCGTATCCCGCAGTGAACGTGACCTCCTCCCAGACCCTGAACGCTGCTATCCGCGGCTTCGCAGAGGCTGGCTCGGACGGCATCATCCAGGCATCCACCGGTGGTGCAGCATACTGGTCCGGCGCTTCCAAGAAGGACATGGTCGTTGGCTCCCTGGCCTTCGCAGCATACGCACGCGAAGTTGCTAAGCAGTACGACGTGAACATTGCACTGCACACCGACCACTGCCCCAAGGACAAGCTGGAAGGCTTCGTCCTGCCCCTGCTGGCAGAGTCCGAGAAGGCTGTTGCTCGCGGTGAAGACCCCATCTTCAACTCCCACATGTGGGACGGCTCCGCAATCGACCTGGACGAGAACCTGAAGATTGCTGCTGAGCTGATCGAGCGTACCTCCAAGGCAAAGCTCGTTCTCGAGGTTGAGATTGGTGCCGTTGGTGGCGAGGAAGACGGCGTTGAAGGCGCTATCGACGACTCCCTGTACACCACCGTTGCAGACGCAATCAAGACCGTTGAGGCAATCGGCCTGGGCGAGAAGGGCACCTACATGGCTGCTCTGACCTTCGGTAACGTTCACGGCGTGTACAAGCCCGGTAACGTTCACCTGCGCCCCGAGCTGCTCAAGGAAATCCAGACCGAGGTCGGCGCTAAGTACGGCAAGGGTGACAAGCCCTTCTACCTGGTCTTCCACGGTGGCTCCGGCTCCACCGAGCAGGAGATTGCAGACGCAGTGTCCTACGGTGTTATCAAGATGAACATCGACACCGACACCCAGTACGCATTTACCCGCCCCGTTGCTGGCCACATGTTCAGCAACTACGACGGTGTGCTGAAGGTTGACGGCGAGGTCGGCAACAAGAAGACCTACGACCCCCGCGTTTGGGGTGCAGCTGCAGAGGCAGGCATGGCCGCACGCGTGGTCGAGGCTTGCCAGCAGCTCGGTTCCGTCGGTACCTCCATCAAGTAAGGTGCTGTTCGCCCGCCGCAGCTCCCGTAGGTGCTGCCGGGTGTGAACCTAAGCTTCGTTAAGCGAAAGCGGTGCCCGCTTCCTCTTCGTGAGGAGGCGGGCACCGCTCTTTGCTTATGTAGTTTAGAACCGGGTGAGTCGGGCGCTCGTTGCCGGCGGGGGCGGGTTTACTTGCCGCCGCAGCCGCAACCACCGCATCCGCAGCCGCCGGACTTCACAGCCACCGAACCGGAGGTGGGGATACCGTCGCCGGTGTCGCCACCCATGAGGTTCACGCGGTTGCCAATCTCGGGGCCGCCGACCGGCTGGGGTGCCTTACCCGCCAGGGTTGCCGCGAAACCGGCGGGTTCGCCGCTCAGGTTCGGGATCATCGACGCCGCCGGGGAACCGGACGGGCCGCACGCAGCCGCTGCCGCGTTCGCCTTCGGCTGGGCGACCAGGTGTGCGCGGGAGAATCGCTTAATCTGCTCGGCAGTCGGGTAGGAGAAGGACACCTTCACCTCACCGTTGACGAGCATGAGCGGCAGAACCTCGCGGCCGTTCATCTCAATCTGCTCCGCCACGGGTGCGCACTCTTCAAATGCGGAAGGGTAGGAGTCGGTGGAGTACACCTCAATGTCCACGCCCGAATCCAGCGCCTCCTGCGCGGCACCCAGGAACTCGGAGCGCTCCATATCCTGCGGATCCTCCGGGTTCTCGCCGGGACCCGGAATAAATACTTCAAGAACGGTCTCAGCCGCTTCAGTCATCAGTTTCAGCCTTTTCTCTCTTATGGGCACCGGCTCGGGGGAGGGGTGCCAGTCCTTCACTAAGTGTACTCGCGACCTCAAGAGTGCAGAAGTGTGAGTTGAAGTTCCAGATTTGCGGAATATTTGCAGAATTCGAGTCGAATGACCCTCAGCTCGTGAGCTACGGGTTTAGGTGTTGTATTCTGAGTGCATATGCACCGGAGTGTGCGAACCCTGCAATTCAGGCAGGCGCCGCCCGGTGTGAAACCAAGAAGGCAACGACGCCCGCATCCGACGCGGACGCATCAGCGCTACAAATACACGCTATTCATAGCGCAACACGACCAGAAGGAGCATACATGTTCGGTTTCGGCAAGAAGAAGAAGGAAGCTGCCGCACAGGAAGCATCGTCCGCAGACGTCTACGTCGCACCTGCTACCGGCGAGTACCTGCCGCTGAGCGAAGTCTCCGACCCCGTTTTCTCTCAGGGCGTTATGGGCGACGGCTACGCAGTGAACCCCACCGCAGGCACCATCGTCGCACCCGTTGCAGGCACCATCGCACTGATTCAGGACACCCTGCATGCGTTCATGCTCCGCACCGAAAACGGCGGCGAGGTACTGGTCCACATAGGTATCGACACCGTTGAGCTCGGTGGCGAAGGCTTCACCAAGATTGCTAACGTAGGTGACAAGGTTGAGGCAGGCGCACCCATCATCGAGGTCGACTGGGCAGCTATCGAGGGCCGCATCCCCTCCAAGGAAACCATGGTGATGATCACCAACACCGCAAAGTTCAACATCTCCAAGGACTCTGAGGCACGCCGCCCCGTCGCAGCCGGTGACCGCGTCGCTCAGGCATCCAAGAAGTAAGCTGAACCAGCGAAAATAGCTCAGCTTCAACAGCGGTGAAAACCTGCGAAAAATGTTTCAACGCAAAAGGTCGCGTCCTGCAGGCTCAATCGGGCTGTGGGCGCGGCCTTTTTCGTTACACGAGAAATTTTTAACGACGTATGAAAATGCCGCTATTAAAAGCGGCGGAAAAGGAGGAACACATTCACCCGCATTACACAGCGGGTAAGAATGAGGCGCATATAATACCCTATTTTCCTGTAAACGCAGTGAATCACCGATAAAAAATCGTTATCCTACTTAGAGTTGTAGTTTGAGTTGAGAGAATCCGGACCCTCAGCTATAAACCAAAACTTCAATGAACAACCACACACATTACGCTCAACTCATAAAAGAAAAAGGACTACTACGGTGACTGCATTCCCGAAGACCTCTAAGAATCTGAGCCGCCGCGGCTTCATCGGTGCCTCCGCACTGGCACCCGCCGCCCTCATGCTCCAGGCAGGGGAAGCCCACGCCGCAGCCAGCACCCGCGCACAGCTTGCGGCAGTACACAGCGGCTCCCCCGCACATCAGCTGCTCTACAAGACCGATGAATTCTTCATCGCCCACCGCGGTGCCGGCAACATCAGCCCCGAGCACACCGCCTACGCCTACGCAGAGTCCGTACGCCGCGGCGCCCTCGCCGTCGAAATTTCCGTACGCACCACCAGCGACGGCCAGTTCGTCTGCATGCACGACACCAACATCAAGCGCACCACCGGTGCGTCCCTGGACGTGCGTGGCCACACCCTCGCCGAACTGCGCCAGTACAAGGTCAACATGCGCAAGAACCTGGGCGAAAAGACCGACCTGTACAACATCCCCACCCTCGAAGAGGCCATCGCCGCGGTTGACGCCGTACCCGCAGGCGGCGAATACGCCTCCGTCGGCGGCAAGAAGGTCGTACTGTTCCTCGAAGCGAAGGACGGCCCCGCACAGGCAGGCCTCGTCAAGTTCATCACCGAACGCGGCCTGCAGCGCCGCACCGTCATCAAGATGTACCGCGACGGCAGTGGCGGCTTCAAGCCCACCTCCCGCTACCTGAAGCTTGCCAACTCCGCAGGCTGCGCCACCTGGTGCTACTTCGACGGTGGCGACCCCATCGACAAGATCTCCGCAATGGCACGCCACGAGAACGTAGACGCCATCGGCGTACCCTACTACGAGAAGCCGACCGGCGCTTCCCAGGGCTCCATGAGCGAAGAGAACGTACGCGCCCTCACCGGCCTCGGCAAGGCAGTCATCGTCTGGGAGATCCACCGCCGCTCCGCCTACGAAAAGTACAAGGCACTGGGCGTGAAGGGCTTCATGTGCCCCGACCCCTACTGGGTAATCGGTGACCCCTTCGACTCCAGCGTCAAGATCAAGACCGGCAAGCGCCCCCACGGCATGCTGCCCGCCGACCCCTCCGTCGCAGCGGACATGCCCGACCTGACCGGCACCGCCATCGTGCACAACCAGCGCTACGACGAATCCGTACTGCTCGGCCCGCTGGCGAACTACACCACCCGCGAAAAGTACACCCTCGACTTCTCCATGAAGTGGACCGGTGCACTGCCGCAGCAGGACGGCCACTACGGCTACGTCGCTTTCGGTCGCGAACACGACGGCCCCTTCGGCATCGGCAAGAAGTTCGCCGCAAACCAGGAAGACGGCACCTACGTGCTCGCCATCCGCCCCAACTACCGCGGCAACTCCGTAGCGCAGATTCTCTGCTTCGAACCCAAGCAGACCAGCCCGCGCGTGCTGCACACCATGAAGCTGCGCCAGAAGGTCACCACCGGCCAGGCACTGAACTGCAAGATTGTGGTGAACAAGAACAGCTTCTACTACACGGTCAACGGCCAATACTCCAGCCCCATCAACCACAGCGCCTACCGCGGCCCGTACGTACACTTCGGCCGCTTCCACGGCACCAACGATGGCGGTCCTCTGGAGCTGACTCGAATCGAGGCACGTCAGTCCTGGATTTGAGAGGACCGGTGGGCCTAGTCCACCTAGGGGCCCGCCTCACCGCCGCTCAGCGGTGAGAACACGGGTACCGGGCAGAGCGGATGCAACACCGAGCATCCCTTCCGGGCAACGCCTTCCATAATCCCCAGCTAGGATTCTCGCGCGCCGAGCGAGAATCTACCCGAAGGGGGTCGTATCCACAGCGGATGCGGCCCCCTTCGACGTGCCCGCGGTCCTCTCAGGGTGTGGAGAGCGCGGACGGTGGCGTGTAGGCGCGCGGGGTAGGGGAGCATGCAGGACTAGAATTAAAAGCGTCAGAGTCGACCGCACCGGCCGCCCCAATCCGAAAGGCACGCCATGACCACCTCACCCGAAAGCTCCGCCGAGAAGGCCACCGCAAAGACCGCCGCGAAATCCGCCCAGCTACGAGGCCGCACCGAACCTCACATGCAAAGCATCAACATGCCGCAGTGCGAACCCATCGACCCCTACGAGCGGCCCTCCTACCCCTTCTTCTACGTGCCCACCGACCTGCTCCTCGGTGGCAGCTGGGTCACCGGCGACAACGGCTCCTTCCCCGTGCACAACCCCTCCTGCGGCCAAATCCTCGCGCACGTTGCCGACGCCAGCGTCGAACAGGGCATCGAAGCCCTCGATGCCGCCTGCGACGCCCGCACCTCATGGGCGGCAACCAGCGCCCGCGAACGCGCCGACATCCTCAACCGCGCCTACACGCTCATGATGCAGCGCACCGAAGTCATCGCCCGGCTCATGACCCTCGAAATGGGCAAGCCCCTCGACCAGTCCCGCGGCGAAGTCGCCTACGCCGCAAACTACCTGCGTTGGTACGCCGAAGAAGCCGCCCGCAACTTCGGCCGCACCGCCGTTGCCCCCGAATCCGGGCTGCAGATCACCACCGTACGCCGCCCCGTCGGCCCCTGCCTGCTGATTACCCCCTGGAACTTCCCGCTCGCCATGGCGGCACGCAAGGTCGCCCCGGCGCTCGCGGCGGGCTGCACCGCGGTGCTTAAGCCCGCCTCCCTGACTCCGCTCAGCTCCCTGTACTTCGCGTCCCTGATGCATGAGGCGGGCCTGCCGGACGGCGTGCTGAATGTGGTGACTACCTCCCGCACCGGCGAGGTTGTCTCGGCGCTGATGGCTGATGAGCGCCTGCGGAAGGTCTCGTTCACCGGCTCCACCGCCGTGGGCCGCACCCTGCTCGCGCAGGCCTCGCAGAACGTTCTGCGCACCTCCATGGAGCTGGGCGGTAACGCACCGTTCATCGTCTTTGAGGACGCGGACATCCCCGCCGCCGTGGAGGGCGCCTACGCAGCGAAGATGAGGAACATGGGCGAGGCGTGTACCGCCGCCAACCGATTCATTGTGCACGAGGACATTGCTGAAGAGTTCACCCGCGCCTTCGTGGAGCGCATGGAGGCGACCGTCGTGGGTGACGGAGCCATCGACGGAACCGAATGCGGCCCGCTAATTCAACCTTCAGCGGTTGAATCCATGCTTTTTATGGTCGAAGACGCCCTGGGCAAGGGTGCGCTCCTCGCCTGCGGCGGGTACATTCCCGAGCTTGAGGAGAACGTTCCGAGCGATACCGGCGGCATGCCCAGGAACCTCAACAAGGGCAACTTCATTCGCCCCACCGTGGTGACCGGCGTGACCGATTCGATGCGCGTGTGGCGTGAGGAAATCTTCGGCCCCGTCGCCCCGATTGCCACGTTCAGCGGCTACGGCGAGGAGGGCGAACGCACCGCCCTGAAGCTCGCCAACGACACCGAGTACGGCCTGGCGGCGTATGTGTACACGAGCAACCACCCGCGCTTTACGCGCATGGCTGCTGGGCTGGAATTCGGCCTGATCGGTTACAACTCCGGCGTGATCTCGAACGCGGCGGCACCCTTCGGTGGCGTGAAGCAGTCCGGCATGGGCCGCGAGGGCGGCCCCGAGGGACTGGAGGAGTACACCGAGCTGCAGTACATCGGCACGCCGAACCCGTTCGCCGGATAAGCCAGTTTGCCGGGGGCGGCGAGATGTCAGCTACGCCGAACCCTGGATATGTCGAACCCTGAATACGGCGAAGCCTCGGCGGGTACCCGAGAAGGTGCCCGCCGGGGCTTTACGCTGTCTACATCATGCGCGGGTGCTAGAGCTGGGGCAGGGGTTATAGCTGGCACAGGGTTTATATCTGATGCAGCGCGAGCAGCTCGCGGCTGAAAGCATCTGCGGGACCCTTGCCGCACGAGTTGGGGCGCGGCTCAAGGGTGACCCGCTCGAAGAAGGTGACCCAGGTGCGTCCGTCGGTGTGGGAGGTGAGTGCCGCCTCCATGGTGGGGTGCTCGGAGAAATCTTTAGGCGAGAACGCCGCAAAAAATTCAGGGGAGAACTCAGTGCTTGTCTCAACGTTCACATCGATGCCCGCCTCGCGGAGCGCAATGAATGCCTCCCGCCCCGATGTTTCACGTGAAACCAAACCTCCAGAGGTTACTTCTTCGCCCTTTTTCTCCAGCTCGAGGCGTACGGCAACCTCCGCCGCCTGCTCCACTGGAGTATCCGTGCTGCGGCCTCGCAGGCCGTGCAGCGACGGAATGGAGCGACCCGCCAGTGACAGGTACGCCGCCAGTGCCGAAGGCTCCGAGAGGCGACCGTAGGTGTAGCCGGTGGGCAGCATAATGCCGACCGGGGCAAAGCGGTGACCGCCCGTATGCGAGCACTCCCAGACCGCGTTTGCCGGCAGGATATCCGCCAGGTGCGCCGCAATGGGGCGACCGCGCAGGGCACAGCAGCGGTCACGCTTGGAGTGGGTGCACACGAGAATGGCGGGGGAATCAATGAGCTCCGCGCCGGTCACCTGAATCAACTCCTGGGGGTTGCCCAGGGGTAGGTCGAGGAGCTGCTCGGGGGTGCTCACGCTGAACGAGTAGAGCTTCTCTTCACCCGGGGTGCAGAGCGCGTAGAGCACCCGGTGGGTCGGGTTGCCGGATGCATCCGGCGCACCGTGCAGCACGCGGCCCGCCCTGCCCGTCTGGCGGATCAGCAGGAACTTCAGCCCCGCCTGCGAGACTGCCTCACCCAACGCCTCCGAAAGCTCCTCGCCGAGGGCGGAGCCGTCCAGCACGTCGCGGCCCCACTGGCCCACGTGCTCGAGAGCCAGCCAAGCGGTGGCGCGTCCGGCGGTGCCGCCGAGAGCCTCGTCGTCGTAGAGGGAGCAGGAATCCGTCGGGATGCTCGTGGCGCGGGTGCGTGAAGAGAGCTCATCGGCGTGTGCGGCACGCAGGTTGTTCAGCTCGGTGGGGTTGGTGGCGCGCGGCTCGGGGGTTGCGGGGGTGCAGGATTCAGTCATGGTTCCTTGATTCTACGCCTGCAGGATGTGAATGACCTATGTTGCCCCTGTATGGTCTAAATGCTGAAAAACAACCGCTCAAGGGTGATTTTTGGGGACTAGCGGGCGGTCAACTACTCAGGAAGAAGTGCTGAGGCGACGCGGTAGAGGCGGTCCTTTTCCTTGGGGGTGCCGAAGAAGGAGCGGAGCATGTACCCCTGGAAGACCATCATGAAGGCGTCTGCAGTGTCGCGGGCGTAGTCGGCGATGAGCGCCTCCTGTTCGGGGGTGCGCTGCGCTGAATTGGGGTTGATTTCGTGTAGAACGCTGAGCTGTTCGGCTGCCCAGGGGGTGAGGGTCTTTACGATGATGCCCTGCAATAGAGGCATGGTGTCTGCGGTTGCCCTGGCGATTTCGGGTGCGTGGAGCGATTTGGCGCGGATGCGCAGCATGGCGGAGAAATTGTCGTTTACCAGCTGGTTCGTGTGGATGGTTTCGAGAATATCCTGGGGGCCTGCGCCTTCGGGGAGTGTTTCGTAGAGCTCCTTGACGTTGTTGAGGCGCTCGTTGATGGCGGTGATGAGGATGTCTTCTTTGCCGGAGAAGTGCGAGTAGATGGACCCGGAGGACAGTCCGGAGGCTTTGATGATGTCGCTCATGGAGGTGTTGGTGTAGCCCTTTTCGAGGAAGCAGCTAATGGCGGCTTCGATGATTTGGGCTCGGCGTGCGGCTTTGGTGGCGTCTGTTAGTCGGGGCATGGTTCCAGTCTAGGGGGTGGGGCTAAAGAACGCGTAAACACAACACTGATTCTTTTTGTGACTTTACAAACAAAATAGCTATTTTGTTTGCACTCGGTAAAAATCGAGAGTAGAGTTCTGACTCGTAAACGAAATAAGCATTTTGTTTGGAGATTGTCATGAACAACGAAACCGCCACCGCAGTCACCGCAGAAGCAGTGACCGCCGCAGCCACCCAAGCTGCCGCATCCCAGAAGATCGCGGCAAAGAGCATTGCAGAAACAAGCACGCAAGAAACCACCGACCGTTCCTCCTGGCTCAAGGTCATCACCACCTCCGTACTATCATCCTTGGTGGTAGCACTCATCGTCCTAGCTTTCACCTGGCCCACCAAGACCATGGAAGCAAAGAACCTGCCCGTCTCTATCGCAGGCCCCGAGGTGACCGTCAGTCAGTTTGAACAGTCCCTCAAAGACCAAGGTATTGAAACCTTCGACTTGAAGCAGGCATCCTCCCGCAAAGAGGCTGAACAGCAAATCAAGCAGCGCGAAACCTACGGCGCAATCATCTTCACCGAAGGCGCCGCCCCCGAAGTGCTGACCGCACCAGCCGCAAACGCCGCAGCAACCCAGATGCTCAACGGTGTTGCCACCCAGCTGAACGCGCAGATTCAGCAGAAGGCACTCGCCGCTAAGACGGAAGCCCTCACCCAGGCGGTGCAGACGGGCGGTGAACAGGGTGCGCAGGCCGCCGCCCAGCTGGAGCAGATGAAGGTGCAGGCCGAGCAGGCATCCGCAATGGCGGTGAAGACCACCGTCGTGGTACCCCTGAGTGAGAATGACTCCTCCGGTTCCGGTATCGCTATCTCCGCATTTCCGCTGGTCATTGGCGGTATTCTCGGCGGTTCCTTCTCCGTACTGCGCGTGAACGGCACCTGGCGCCGCTTCGCCACCGCAACCCTGTACTCCGTCATCGGTGGTGCACTGACCGCCCTGATTCTGAACGTCTGGTTCGGCATCATCCCCGGCGACTTCGCAACCCTGTGGGCTGCGTTCGGCGCTACCTACCTGGCGACCGCCTTCTTCATTGTGGGTGTGGGTGCACTGTCTTCGCCGCTGATTGGTCTCGCAGTAGGCGCGGTCATCACCATGTTCATTGGTAACCCGATTTCGGGCGCAAGTATGCCGAGCGTGTTCCTGCCCGGTGTGTGGGGGCAGATTGGTCAGATGTTGGTGCCGGGTGCCTCCTCGACTCTGCTGCGTTCGATTGCGTACTTCCCGGAGGTTGCAACGAGTGACCAGTGGCTGGTGCTTGGTTCCTGGATTGCGTTCGGTCTGCTGACCGGCGTGATTGGCTGGGCTCTCAAGGAGCGCCGCACCGCAACGGTGGAGGCATAACCACCGCGGGTTGGATAACCGGCGCAACGTAGCCGGCACAATATGGCCGGTGCAACGTATGAAGGGTGTGTGCCGTGTTCACTGAACACGGCACACACCCTTTTCTGTCGGCCAACCGGCTGTTATTCGCTGTTACTGGTTGTCGAGGACGTACTGTTTGAACTGCTCGTCCCGGCGTTTGAATTCTTTGAGTTCATTCTCCAGGGCTGCCTGGTTCTTGGCGACGAGCGGCTTCTGGTACTGCGCCTCTAGGTCGTAGAGCTTCTGCGAACGGCCTACATCCTGATTGCACTGCGCCTGGATGGTGGCGATTCGAATTTCCTCTTCTGAGGGGGTGGTGCTCTGAGGAATGTTCTTTTCTTCCTTGACGGTCACCTCACTATCAGGGGTGAGGCCCTTGTCCTTGACGCATCGCTTCCATTCGTCGTCGAGGGATTTTTTGAGCTGTTGATCCCCTGCGGCATTTCGGGCATCGGTTTCCAAACGCCTATACGTGGCGGAGCCGAATGGTATCTCTCCAATTTGCTTCATCTCATCGACGGCGCGCTGATAGCATTCGGTGCGGACATCCTTCCCAGGGTCGGAGGCTGCGGGGGAGGAGAGGTCCAGCGTATTTGAGTCTTCGCGCTCGTGGAGGCCGTATTTTTGGGCGCGCTCAACGTTCCAGATTCCGTAGGTTCTGCCGAGGTTCCTGCCGGATCCTTCGGTGCGGACGAACATCTCGTAGTGTTGCCCGTGTTCGGCAAAGCACTTTTTGCGGGCGAGCTCAAGGGCTTTGGTGAAGTATTCGTCCTTGCCGTCGGTGTTGTATGCGTCCAGGGGCAGGATCACCTGGTCATTTTCTGTGTCGAAGATTGCTCGGGCGCTTTCATCCTTCTCCAACGTGGGACCGAAAGAGCAAGAGGACAGCACAGTGCTGATGAGGGTAGCCGCCAGGAGCTTTTTCAAAGCTGACATGGTGTATATCCAATCTGTTACGGGGAGCCCGTGGCGTCGCGGCCACCCCCCCCGTAGACCACGCGAACTAGGTGGCCTTAAGAACACTTCTTGAGAAGGTGACTTAACAATACCCCTAGTGGATGTGGTTTTGCGCTCAATAGGGAGGTGCGTGCAGCAGAAAATTTTCCGCCGCATGGCGGGTTCGGTGCTGGTTGCGGCGCGGTTCGGTAAAACCATGGTGGAACCCCGCCGAAACCACTGCGAAAACGGCGGAGAGTCAGGACGGGCAGGCGGGCGCACCTGATTTGGTGCCCCGCCCGCCTCGCGCCACAATGAACACATGACCGCAGAAGACACCAACGCACTAACCAGCGCCAGGCTCGACCTCTGGCTCTGGTCAGTGCGCATCTTTAAAACCCGCTCCCTCGCCGCCGACGAATGCAAAGGCGGCCACGTGCGCGTCAACGACGCCCCCGCCAAACCCTCCCAAAAACTCAAAAAAGGCGATATCGTCAAGGTTCGCTACCCCGGCTGGGAACGCGTCTTCAAAGTTGAAAAACTCCTCGTCAAACGCGTAGGCGCGCCCATTGCCGTCACCTGCTACGAAGACCTCTCCGGCCCGCGCCCCGCCTACCTCTCCATGCCGCCGGTCGCCAAACGCGAACGAGGCAGCGGCCGCCCCACCAAGAAGGAACGCCGCGCCCTCGACGAACTACGCGGCCGAGGCGCCTAACAGCGCCCGTCTCGCACGCCCATCTCGTAGAGTGCACCCCGCCCCGCGCGCAGGCACCCGCCGCGGCGGCGGGGAGTAGCCTAGAAGGATGAGCACACAGAAGCACCTTATGGCTGAATCCAGTAGTACCGAACCCGGCGGCACCGAACCCGGTAGCACTGCGCCCGGCGCGCCCGTGAAGAATACTGCCGAGCCTTTGCTGAACCGACGCATCCTCGCCCTCGCCGTACCCGCCTTCGGTGCGCTCATCGCCGAACCCATCTTCGTGCTCACCGACTCCGCCCTCATCGGCCAACTCGGCAAAGCAGAACTCGCGGGCATGAGCATCGCCGCCACGCTCGTCACCACGGTCGTGGGTCTCATGAACTTTCTAGCCTACTCCGTTACGCCCGCCGTGGCGCGCGCCTTCGGCGAGAAGAACCTGCGCCGCGCCTGGCAGATCGGTGTGGACGGCGTGTGGGTCGCCTTCGGCCTCGGCATGCTCCTCATGATCGCTGGATACGCCTTCGCCGACCCGCTGCTACGCGGCCTCGGCGCGACCGACGAAACCATCAGCTACGCCCTCGACTACCTGCACCACTCGCTCTGGGGCATCCCGCCGATGATGATTATCCTCGCGCAGGTCGGCACGCTCCGCGGGCTGCAAGACACCGTCACCCCGCTCAAAGTCGCCACGGTCGGCACGCTCGTGAACATTGTGCTGAACTGGCTGCTCATCTACCCGGTCGGCTGGGGCGTTGCCGGTTCGGCGACCGGCACCTCCCTCACCCAGTGGGGCATGGCTGCCGCCCTCGGCGTGGTCATGATGCGCGGCACCCGCGAGCACGCCGTCCGCTGGGCACCCGACGTAGCCGGCATGCGCTCGGTGCTCTCGCTCGGCTCCTGGCTCATGCTGCGCACCCTATCCATGCGCATCGCCTCCCTGCTGACCGTGTTCGTTGTGGCGCGATTCGGCACCGAACACACCGCCGCCTACCAGCTCGGCATGGGCGTGTTTAACCTCTTCCTCTACGCCCTGGACTCCCTCGCCATCGCCGCCCAGGCGCTACTCGGCAAAGAACTCGGCGAACGCGACCTGAACGTAGAATCCGAGCGCGTGAAGGTGCGTCAGCTGAAAAACCGGCTGCTGCGCATGAGCCTCATCTACGGCGTTATTACCGGCCTGATCTGCCCTCTCATCGGCTTCTTCGGTTCCTGGCTGTTCACTAAGGATGCGCAGGTGGCGTTCCTCTTCACCATCGCCACCGTCATCATCGCCCTCGGCCAGCCCATCGCCGCCTACGTGTTCACCCTGGACGGCATCCTCATGGGCGCGCAGGACGTGAAATACCTGGCGATTGGCTGCTTCATCATGCTGGTTATGTACGTGCCGGTCATGCTCGGCCTGCACTGGGCTGTTGGCGCCGGTGCCATGGATGCGCTCGCCGGGTATTGCGGCTTGTGGGCGGCGTATATTCTGTACTTCCAGGGAATCCGCGCGGTCATTTTCGGCCGCCGCGCCCGCTCGGATGTGTGGATGAAAGCCGGTGCCGAGTAGGGGCATCATAGGAGGTGCTGGGCAGGTGCGCTCTGGGCGCCTTGGGTACCAGCCCACCGGCTTCGTACACCCTGTAATACGACACCGGCAATACGGTCCCGCCGCTCGCGGGCGTATTTCCTGCGGGCGTAACTAATCACATTTTCCGCCGCCCGCACCCTCCGCGGGTGTAGCATGACAGGGTATTGAAACCCTCATGCAAAGGATGAAACCGTGACCGTAACCCGCGAAGAAGCCCTCGAAATTTTCGCCCGCCGCCGCGCAACCCGCGCCTACGACCCCGACCGCCGTATCAGCGACGAAGACTTCGCCGCAATCCTCGAATTTGCGCGCCTGTCGCCCAGCTCTGTCGGCACCGAGCCGTGGAAGTTCCTGGTCATCCAGGACCCCGAACTGCGCGAAAAGCTCAAGCCGATCGCCTGGGGCATGGCGGGCGCCCTCGACGACGCAAGCCACCTGGTCGTACTGCTGGCGAAGAAGGGCCTGCGCTACGACACCCCGTGGATGCGCCGCACCCTCGAAAGCCGCAATCTCACCGAGGAGCAGATGGAGGCCGCACTCGAACGCTACGGTAACTTCCAGAAGAACGACATGAAGGTCCTGGAAAGCGACCGCGCGCTCTTCGACTGGGCATCCAAGCAGACCTACATCGCCCTGGGCAACATGATGACCGGCGCCGCAATGCTCGGCATCGACTCCTGCCCCATTGAGGGTATGAACTACGAGGCAGTGAACGAGCTGCTCACTTCTGCCGGCCTGTTCGACCCGGAGGAGTACGGCGTGTCCGTTGCTGTGACCTTCGGTTACCGTGCCCGCGAGATTGCCCCGAAGAGCCGCCGCTCCATCGAGGACCTGGTGACCTGGGCCTAAGGTTCTGCCCGGTTCTCGGCGAGGTTTTGCCGGGCTGCTGAGCTCGTGCTGTTGAGCTCGGGCTTTCGGGCGAGGCGTTTGAGCCAGGCTTTTGAGCTCGTTGTTCAAGCTAGGCGTTCAAGCCGCCGCCCGTGAAAACTGAATATAAAGAAATGCACCGCCTTTACACGGGCGGTGCATTTCTTTATATCTTTTACCGTGCGAAAAGCACGGCGAGATATGCTTTTGAATTTTTCGTTCAGGCTATTTCAATAGCTAATGTTTGGGCAATTTCGCGTTATGTTTCGCTACTTCCTAAACGCCGTCAGACGCATAGAATTCAGCACCACAAACACCGAACTAAACGCCATTGCCGCACCCGCAATCATCGGGTTCAGCAGGCCCGCCACGGCGACCGGAATAGCCACCGTATTGTAGGCGAACGCCCAGAATAGGTTCGACTTAATGGTGCGCAGCGTAGCGCGGGAGAGGCGCAGCGCCGTCACCACCGAGGCAATATCCGAGCGGGTCAGCACAATATCGGCAGCCTCCGCGGCAACGTCCGTGCCCGAACCCATCGCAATGCCCAGCTCCGCAAGAGCCAGCGCCGGGGCGTCATTCACGCCGTCGCCGACCATCGCCACGCGGTGACCGGCGGCCTGCAACTTCTCAACCACCTGCGACTTACCCTCCGGGGTCACGCCGGCGTACACGTTCTCAGCCGAAATGCCGACCTGCGAGGCGACCGCCTGCGCAACCTGCGGGGCGTCACCGGTGAGCAGGATCGGCTCCAGGCCGAGCTCACGCAGCTGTGCCATGGTCTCTGCAGCCTCCGGCTTGGGGGTGTCGGCAACCGAAATCATGCCGACCGGCTGCAGAGAGGAGGTGGTGTTCGGGGCCTCATCAGGTGCCTCACCGCGGGCAACCACCACGGTCGTCAGACCCGCCCGGCGAGCCTGATCCAGCAGAGCCAACTGGCCCTCACTCAGCTGCGCACCTGCCGCCTGCAGGTACTCGGGAGTACCCACAACAACCAGTCGGGAGGCGCCATTCTCGGTGCTTTCCTTGGCACCGTCACCCGCGCCGCTCAGCACGCCGCGCACGCCTCCGGGAACACCCTCAAAGCCGCTCACACTCGGCGCCGAAGCACCCTCAGCCAGCACACCCTGCTCACGGGCAAAACCGGCAATCGCGCGGGCAATCGGGTGCTCACTCAGCGCCTCCACGGCGGCGGCATCACGCAGAACAGACAGGGAACGCTCATTCTTGGAATCTGCGGATTCCGGCGAAATACCGGCAAAGTCACCCGCCGACTCATAGTCGTCAAAAGTGCCGTAGAACGCCACAGACATCTCACCAGTCGTCACGGTACCGGTCTTATCCAGAACCACACGATCAACCGTGCTCGTCGCCTCCAGCACCTGCGCATTACGAATCAAAATGCCCAACTGCCAGCCGCGACCCGTACCCGCCAGCAGCGCCGTCGGAGTCGCCAAACCCAAGGCGCACGGGCACGCCACCACCAGCACCGACACCGCCGCATTAAACGCCGCAGCACCATCACCAGACACCAGCCACCAACCGACCAGAGTCAGCGCCGAAATCGCCAAAATCACCGGCACAAACACTGCAGAAACACGGTCTGCCAGACGAGCAATCGGAGCCTTCGTCTCCTGCGCGCTCGCCACCAGCTCACCCATCTTCGCCAGAGTCGTCTCAGCGCCCACGCGGGTCGCACGCACCGTCAACGAACCAGACGTATTCACCGTCGCACCCGTGACCGCATCACCCGGATGCACCTCAACCGGCACGGACTCGCCGGTCAGCAGGGACGCATCCACCGCGGAGGTACCCTCGACCACCACGCCGTCCGTGGCAATCTTCTCGCCCGGGCGCACCAGGAACAGGTCATCCGGCATGAGGTCCTCCACCGGAACCTGCACCTGCTTGGTCACGCCCTGCTTATCGGTGCGCAGCAGGGTCGCCTCCTTCGCGCCCATGCTCAGCAGGGTGCGCAGCGCATCCGAGGAGCGGTGGCGGGTGCGGTGCTCAATTGCGCGGCCAATCAGCAGGAACAGCGTCACCATGGACGCCGAATCGAAGTACAGCGGCGCATGGTGGCCGGTAAACATCGACCAGAAGCTGCCGCCCGCATGGTGCACGTGCGCCGTCAACGCCGGGTTCATGAGCAGCTGCGCCAGCGAATAGAAGTACGCCACGACCACGCCGAGGGACACGAGCGTATCCATCGTGGAGGAGCCGTGACGGGCATTGATGAGCGCGGCGCGGTGGAACGGCGCGGCGCACCAGAACGCGACCGGCGCGGTCAGAATCGCCACGACCCAGCCCCAGTTCGGGAACTGGAACGCCGGGAACATGGAAATCAGGAAGATGGGCACACCCAAAATCGCCGCATAAATAATGCGGTCAGTGAAGCCGCCGTTCATGCTCGGGGTGCTGTGCTGGTTGCCGCCGCCGGATGCGCTCGCGTTCGTTCCAGCGCCCGCGCGTGGCCCGTTCTTGAGGTGCGCCGTGTAGCCGGCATTGTTGATGGTCTCAACGATCTGTTCGTCGCTCACACCATCGGGCACGATGACGCGCGCCGACTCCAGCGGCAGGTTCACCGCCGGGTCAACGCCGGGGATTTTGCGGAGCTTACGCTCCACACGACCCACACAGGATGCACAGGTCATACCCTGAATATTCACGTGGATGATTCGGGTTGACTCCGTTGATTTTACGGTCGTTCCGGTGGAATTAAAAAGAGAGCGCTCACTCTGTAATGAGGGCTCACGGGTGGTTGGTGAAGGCTGTGTAGAAGACACAATATTTCCTCAAAACTCAAAAACGGGAGGGTAGAAAAAAGCACGCACCAAGCCGGGGGAGGGGCCCCGAAGGACCCCGCCCCGGACGGTGTATGGTGCAGTATTAGGACGCGGCGTCGAGAGCGCGCGAGGGTGAAAGCTGCGGCGGCTCAGTGGTCGCCGGGCAACCCATCCGGCCTGCTCGTGCGTGGGCGAATACCGGTCACCTTCGCGCCACGATCAGACACGCCGTAGGCACGTTTCACGGCAGCCCGCGGGAACGGCGAAGCATTCGCCTTCTCACGCGCCTTCACGCCCTGCTCGTGCTCGGCGGAACGTTTATTCGCGCTCGTGCCGCTACGTCGTGCCGCACCGGGCGCATCCTCACGCGCCGTATATTCGGGGCTCTGCTTCACCCACGAATCGACCAGCATCGCATCCAGATTCATCTGCCTGGCCACATGGGTGATCGCGTCGCGCAGGTGCATATTTTCGGTGCCGACAAGGGTGCGGACCGCGCCAACAACCATCGCAATGTACTGCGGAGGGTAAGCCATGATGACTCCTAATCGAGCCGACTGCCGCGCTAGACAGCGGGGGTGAAGCCAGCCTCTACGATAGCGTCTGCGACAGCCTGAGTGTTGAGGGTGCCCTCGTGCTCAATGGTCACGGTGGAGACACCGTCCTTGACGACGTCCACGGTCACGCCGGTCACGCCGGGAACTTCGCGGACCTCTTCGCTGACGCTCATAGCGCAGTGGTTGCAGGTCAGGCCGGTTGCCTTAACGGTGGTGGTGCTCATGATGATTTCCTTTCGGTAATGGGTTGAAAACTTGGGGCCGCCCGGTGTTTAGGTATGGGGCGTTTAGCTGCGCATGAGGCGGGAGATCGCGGCGGTTGCCTCTTTGACCTTGGCCTCTGCGATGGTCGGGTCGCCTGTGCGTTCGGATTCGACGGCGGCGCCGGTCACGCAGTGGCCGATGTGCTCTTCGAGCAGGTTCAGGGAGACGGCGTGGAGCGCCTTGGAGACCGCGGCAACCTGGGTGAGGATGTCGATGCAGTACTTGTCTTCGTCGACCATGCGGGCGATGCCGCGGACCTGCCCTTCGATGCGGCGCAGGCGCTTGAGGTGCGCCTCTTTGTTGGAGGCGTAACCGTACTGGGTTTCGGGCGCCTCGCCGCCGCAGCATGCGCTGGTGTGCGCCTTGGTGGGGTCCTCAGTGGGGGCTCCGGATGCGGTGCTGACCTGGGTGGATGTGCTGTGGCAGCACTGGTTGCTAGTGGTTTCCATGGCTTAAGTGTATACCCTAGGGGGGTATACCGCAAGGGGGTGTTACGAGTTGTTACGCGGTGAGGGTTTTCATGCCGAGACTTTTTACGCCGAAAATTTTCGCTATGGGGCTGTAACCCGTGCAGAATTTGTGCCATGGTTTAGTGTCTTCTGCCATGGCTTTTAACTACGACCAAAGACACTAACCTATCGAAAGTTCCCCCGACCCTCCCCTATGAACGGCGAAAAGCCACATGTGTTTCGAGAAGCCACCAAAGAAGTGGCTTTTCGAAACACATGTGGCTTCTCAGCGTAAGACCCACGGGGGCTGATTTACATGTCGGGCCAGTCGCGGTGCAGCGAATACTCCGTATCCCCGTCACCGTTATCGTTCAGGTGCCAGCGCTGGCCGGTACGAATATCGGCCTTGCGTAGGCGCGGGTTCGGGTTATCCTTCTTGCCCATGGTCGGATCGTTCTTGCAGCCCCAACGAGTGTCGTCGTAGCTGCAGTCACCTGCCACGCGTCCAACATCAACCCACCACACACGAATCAGCAGCGGGTCACTGGTCGCCTG
>NZ_KZ627139.1:0-312 GCF_001811075.1 Rothia sp. HMSC069C03 | reverse complement strand
GTAGGCGTAGCTGGTATCCGTCTGCCTCGGACGCTCACGAGGGTAGGTGGTGACCGGTTTGCCTGCGGTGTAGTTGGTATCTGTGTCGCCGTTGCCGTACTCGATGACATAGGAGGAGGGCATGAGTTCAATTTCGACGTGTCCGGCGAGCATGTCTGCTTCGAGGCGGTAGGGGCCTCCGTCATTGACGTAGAAGTTGATCTGGTCGCCCTTGTAGATGTTGGGGTCGCCCTCCGCTCGGCCAGTGCCTGCGGGATTGTTATAGGACTGGTGCAGGGTCGGCTTGCCTGGCTCTAGCGACTCTGCAGCGTG